>CALWAJ010000052.1 GCA_944373065.1 uncultured Bacilli bacterium | reverse complement strand
TAATAAAAAAACAATAAGCTTTTCTAATACTAAATTTCACTTTACTCCAAAACTGAAATTTAACTTTAAAATTAAGGATAAAAGCTATTTACTTTTATTATACTTTAAAAATAAATAAAAATAGTATATAATATTACCAAGGGATAAAAGGAGGCTTAAATGAAACTAATCGAAAAGAAGAAAGAATTTAAAAAGAAAATTACAAAATCTAAAACTATTTTTATAATGGCACATAAAGATTTAGATTTAGATGCCTTAGGTAGTTCCATTGGTCTATATTTTATTTTAGAAAAATTAAATAAGAATTGCTTTTTAATAATAAATGACACTAAACACGAAAGTGGTGTTTCTAAAGTTCTTCAAGAATTAGAAGGATGTTTAAATATTATTAAAAGTAGTCAAATAGAGGAAAATCTCTATATTAGAGATAAAAAGAACCTTTTAATAATTCTTGATACTAATAAAAAAGAATTAGTTCAGGCAAGTGATGCTCTAAATTATTTTGAAATAGAAAATACTATAATTCTAGACCACCATGATTTAGGAGAAACATCTCTAGATGCCGGACTTAGAATTATTGATAATGAGACATCAAGTACTTGTGAGATGATAGCAAACTTAATAGAAATGTATAATATAGAATTAGACCCATACTATGCAACATTAATATTATCGGGAATAGTTTTAGATACTAATAACTTTACTTTAAAGACTAATAGTGAAACATATTATGCCGCTTACTATCTATCAAGTATGGGAGCAAGTACTAAGAAAGTTCAATACTTATTAAAACAAGATCTTAAAGACTATATAGAAAGACAAAAAGTAATAACTAATGTAGATATTCTTGATAAAAGAATAGCTATTGCTAAAGGAAGTCCATACATGATATATCGTCGTGAAGATTTAGCTAAAATAGCTGATACTCTACTATTCTTTAATGATATAGAAGCATCATTTGTTATTGCTAAGTCAACATCTAATACTATAGCCATAAGTGGTAGAAGTATGGGAAAATATAATATCGCTTCAATTTTAACTCCTCTAGGTGGAGGAGGTAGTAACTTAAGTGGAGCTGCAAGAATAAATGATAGTACAATAAGTAAAGTAGAGACAAAATTAAAGACTATTTTAAAGAAAGAAGATGAATAAAATGAAAGTAATATTTATAAAAGACTTAAAAAATCAAGGAAAAAAAGGTGAAATAAAAACTGTTAAAGATGGGTATGCAGAAAACTTTTTAATAAATAAAGGTTATGCTATAAAAGCTACTAAAGAAAATATAGATAAGTTAAATCAAGATAAAGCTAAAGCTAAAGAAGATGATGAAAAAAAGAAATTAGAAGCAAGAAAACTAAAAGAAAAACTAGAAAAAGTTATTTTAACATTTAAAGTTAAAACAGGAGAAGGAGATAAAGTATTTGGTAGTATAAGTCTAAAACAAATAAAAGACGAATTAAACAAAGAAGGATATTCTTTTGAAAAACAACAGATTAAACTACTAGATTCACTTGACTCTTTAGGATTTCATAATGTTGAAATGATAATCTATAAAGATATAATCGCTAAAGTTAAAGTACATTTAATCAAATAGGAGGTGCTGTATGGCCTTAAAACAATTACCCCAAAATTTAGAAGCTGAAAAGAGTGTTTTAGGCTCATGCTTTCTATCTAATAATGCCCTTTTGATGGCCATAGAAAATTTAGATGAAACAGACTTCTATGATTCACGAAATGTAAAAATATTTAAAGCGTTAAAAACCTTAAATGAAGAAAAGACTCCAGTTGATTTAACAACCTTAACAACGACCTTAACAAAACAAAATACTTTAAATGAAATAGGAGGAGTAACATACCTTACAGAAATAACTACTTTTGTACCCACTGCTACAAATATAGAGTATTATATTAAAGAAGTAGAAAATACTTCATTACTTCGAAGATTGATAGAAACAGCTGAGTCAATTGCAACATCAGGTTATAATAATGAAGAAAGCATTAACGATATCTTAGATAGTGCTGAAAGAAAAATATTAACAATTGCTAAAAATAGAAAAGGTAGTGAATTTAAATCTATTCAATCAGTTCTAGAGAAAACAGAAGAAGACTTACAAAAATTAGCAGAAGCTAAAGGAGAAATAACAGGAATTCCTACAGGATGGTATGATATAGATAAAATAACAGCCGGACTTCATGAAAATGAACTAATAATATTAGCTGCTCGTCCTGGTATGGGAAAAACTGCCTTTGCTTTAAATCTTGCTACTTATGTTACAACACATACAGATAAAACAGTCGCTGTATTTAACTTAGAAATGGGTGCAGAACAATTAGCAAACAGAATTATTTCCTCACTTGGACAAATAGAGGGTTATAAAATGAGAACCGGTAAAATGTTAAATAACGACTGGAAAAGATTTGATCAAGCAGTTAGTAGATTGAGTACTGCTAAGTTATATATAGATGATACACCAGGAATAACAATAGGAGAAATAAGAGCAAAATGCCGTAGATTAGCTTCTTCACAGGATGGCTTAGACTTAGTTATAATCGACTACTTACAATTAATTTCTGGTGGTAAAAACTATGGCGCTAACCGTCAACAAGAAGTAGCAGATATTTCAAGAAGTCTAAAAACTCTAGCTATGGAATTACATATTCCTGTAATATCACTAGCTCAGCTTTCTCGTAGTGTTGAAGGAAGAGAAGATAAACGACCAATGTTATCTGACCTAAGAGAATCAGGTTCAATTGAACAAGATGCTGACTTAGTTGGATTTTTATATCGTGATGATTATTACAATAAAGAAGCTAAAAATGATGCTACAAGTATAAGTGAATTTATAATTGCAAAGCATCGTAATGGTCCGCAAGCTACAATTCAACTACTATTTAAAAAAGATACTTCGACATTCTTAAATATGTCTAAACAAGAACAAGAGGAGGAATAAAATGAATTATAAAGTTATTATTACTATTATTTTAGCATTAGTAATAAGTACAATTTTAGTGTTTTTTATTCCTAAAAAGGAAACAACAGAACCTAAAAGTGTATATCGAGTGTATTTAGCAGGGAAATCTATCGGTCTTATAGAAGATAAAGATTCACTAGATACATATATAGATAATGAACAGCAAAGTTTAAAAGAAAAATATCAAGCAGATAAAGTATATGCTCCAGAAGATTTAGAAATAGTTAAAGATGTAACATATGACGAAGATGTATCAACAACAAAAGAGATATATGACAAAATAAAAGATATAGAGCCTTTTACTATCAAAGGATATAAAATTACAATAGAAGGAATTGATACAACTAATGAACAAGGAGAAGAAGTAAAAGGTAAAGACCAAATAATTTATGTATTAGACAAAAAGGTATTTGAAGATGCAATGGATAGAACTATAAGGTCTTTTGTAGATAGTGATAGTTATGATAAGTATTTAAATAATGAACAAAAAGAGATTGAAAGTGGCGATACGGGTACAATTATAGAAAATATATATATAGAAAATAAAGTAACTGTTAAAGAGACAAATATTCCATCAGATGAGACAATTTACGAAAATTCAGATGATTTAAGTAAATACTTACTATTTGGAACGCTAGATGAACAACAAAAATATACTGTTCAAAGTGGTGATACTATAAGTGATGTATCTTTCAATAATAAATTATCTAATGAAGAATTTTTAATCGCTAATCCAGAATTCAATGACGTCAACAGCTTATTATATGAAGGACAACAAGTTACTATAAGTATTATCAAACCTCAATTTAGATTAATTGAAATAGACCATCAAGTATCAACTCAAGATATACCATATGAAACAGAAACAAGATATGATAATACTCAACCTACAACTTATGAAGAAACAATTCAAGAAGGAGTAGTAGGCTCTCAATTAGTAACATCAAAAGTTCAGAAAGTAAATGGACAAGTAGAAAATGCTGTTATTGATAATAGTGCTACTCAAGTTCTAAAAGAGCCTATAAAAAGAATAATCGTTAAAGGTACTAAACAACCTAGTTATGGTGGTGGTACGAATAGTAGTTTAAGTAGTAATAGTAAAATTGAAGGATATTGGTTATGGCCTACTAGAACACCATATTATATTAGCAGTCCATATGGTTATCGTTGGGGAACGCTTCATGATGGAACTGATATAGCAGGAGCAGGTTATGGTTCACCAATATACGCCTCAAATAATGGAATTGTAGTAGCATCTACTTATAAATATGATAACGGAGAATATATTATAATAAATCATAATAATGGTTATTACACACTATATGCTCATTTATCAGAAAGATATGTAAGTGTAGGACAAGAAGTAACTATAG
The DNA here is from genome assembly GCA_944373065.1 of uncultured Bacilli bacterium. GTDB lineage: Bacteria > Bacillota_I > Bacilli_A > RF39 > UBA660 > Onthousia. Next base: position 4,712 of record CALWAJ010000052.1, on the reverse strand, counting down.
GTCAAACTATTGGAGCGATGGGACAAAGTGGATATGCCACAGGACCACACCTTCATTTTGGATTATGGAAAGGTTATCCATATAGTAGAGGTTCATCTTCAATGAATGCAATGAGATTATTCTAATGAAAATAAAAGTATTAGCGAGCGGATCTAAAGGTAATTGTTCCTATGTAGAAACATCATCTGCTCGTTTTCTTATTGATATAGGAATTACCTATCAAAGATTAAAAAAAGAACTAGAGAAGATGAACCTATCATTAGAAGATATAGATGCTCTACTACTAACTCATGCTCATAATGACCATACAAGTGGCCTTAAGGTTACTTTAAAACATACTAATTTTAAAATATATACAAATAATGAAATGTTAAAAGAATTAACAACCCCTATAGATAATTATAGAGTTGAATTATACCAAGACATTATCCATTTAAATAATACTAAGATAACAATATTTAAAACTAGTCACGATGCAAAAGGCTCTGTTGGTTTCGTTATAGAAGATAATAAAGATAATCTTGTTTATATAACCGATACAGGATATATCAATAAAAAGAACTTTAAACTACTAACAAATAAAAATATCTACTACATTGAAAGTAATCATGATGAAAAGATGTTAATGGATGGACCATATCCTTACTATTTGAAACAAAGAATAATAAGTGATGAAGGCCACCTTTCTAATACAACAACCGCTAAATATTTAAAAGAACTAATAGGTAAAGATACAAAATATATAATTCTCGCTCATCTAAGTGAACACAATAATACAGAACAATTAGCTTTAGAAGCAACAAAAGAGGCTTTAAAAGATTTAACATTCAATCCTAAAGTTCTCGTTGCTAAACAAAATGAATCACTAGAAGAAATAGAGGTGTTACAAGACTATGACCAAGTTAATATGTGTAGGTAAAATAAAAGAAAAATATTTAAAAGAAGCTATTAATGAATATCAAAAAAGATTATCTAAATATACAAAATTAGACATTGTAGAATTGAAAGACATAACCTATGATGATATAGATAAAGTAAAAAAAGAAGAAGGAGAAAACATTTTAAAGAACATAAAAAATACTGATAATGTTATAATATTAGATATTAATGGACAAGAATTGACATCAGTAGAACTAGCAAAAAAAATAGAAAATTTAGAGCAACAAAATAGTGATTTAACTTTTATAATAGGTGGAAGTTATGGCTTAAGTGAAGAAGTTAAACAAAGAGCAAATTATAGTTTATCCTTCTCTAAATTAACTTTTCCTCATCAACTATTTAGAGTAATTTTTCTTGAACAGCTATATCGAACTTATAAAATAAGAAATAATGAAAGTTATCATAAATAAGAGGTGAAAAAATGATTGGTAATGATTGGGATTATTATTTAAAAGAAGAATATAATAAAGAATATTTTAAAAACTTAATAAATTTTGTTAATAATGAATATAAAACAAAGACAATTTATCCCCCTAAAAACGAGATATTTAATGCTTTTCGTCATACACCATATAAAGATGTAAAAGTAGTAATATTAGGTCAAGATCCATATCATGGAGAACATCAAGCAGAAGGATTGTCTTTCTCTGTTAAAAATGGTATAAGAAAGCCACCATCTCTTCAAAATATATTTAAAGAGTTAAATGATGATTTAGGAATTCCTTTTCCTAAAACAAGTAGTTTAATCCCTTGGGCTGATCAAGGAATTCTTCTCTTAAATGCTGTTCTTACAGTAGAAGCTAACTTAGCAGCATCTCATAAAGATAAAGGATGGGAAATCTTTACTGATAAAGTAATAGAATTACTAAATAAAAAAGAAAGTCCTGTAGTCTTTATACTATGGGGAAGTTTTGCTAGATCAAAAAAGAAATTAATAACTAATAAACAACATTATATAATAGAGTCAGCTCATCCATCCCCTTTATCTGCCTATAATGGTTTCTTTGGTAGTAAACCTTTTTCAAAAACTAATAATTTTTTAATATCAAAAGGATTGACTCCTATCAATTGGAAAATAGATTAACTATTTTCTTTTTTTAAATCAAAATATGGTAATAATTGGAAATTTATAAATATTTATGACATAGGACAAAAAATAATATAGTCTAAAACTGTAAAGTTTATTGATAAAAATAAAATAAAACTTTAAAATAGAATTAGAGGTAGTGTATTATGAGAAAAGATGTAAGAGAAGAAAAAAAAATGGAATCATATTTAGGAGCCAGTAAGTATGAATCTATAAAGCTAGATACGCAAATATTAGATTTGCAAGAGAAAAATTATGTGGAAATATTCTCACCTAATTATGATAAAAGTGATTTAAAAACACAAATTATGGAAGTAAATAGTAATAACCCTATTCCAGAGTTAAATGATAATATAATTAAGTTAAGATATTTTAAGCAAAAAGAAGTACAATTGCAAGATAAAGTATTTACTACAAAACCCTATGATTATAGTCCTATGATTTATAATGGTCAAATAATTAAAATAGAGGATATTGAAACACTATATATAAATATATATGACATAATGGATTTAGAAAGTACAGACACTATTATTTGTTGTAAAGATGGTACTATCCTTGTAAATCCTGAACCTAATAGTATAACTGTAGATGATTTAGAAAATATATTAAATAATCTAAATGTAAAGAAAAAAATAAAAAAATGATGTCTCATTCTTAAGACATCTTTTATATTATATTCCTATTTTTTCCCGTTTTTGTAATTTATAAAGATTTATATCCTGATAATGACTTAAAGCTTTTATAATATTAGCAGGAAATTTATGAGCTAAATAATTAACTTCTTCACCATTATCATTATAATATTTAATCGCAGCATTTATATCATTTTCATTAATATTTAATAATTCAATTAAAGAATCTAACTCTTTAAAATCTAATTTATCTTCATATTCATCAATTAACTTTAAAATGTCATTTGCCATAGTAGATAATTCTTCATATAGTTTATAATGATCCATTTTTTGTGATTTTAATTTAATTACTTCAGGTATATCTTCAATTTTTGCTTTTTCTAATATAGGAACAATTTTAAATAAGATTTCTTCTTTTTTTTGTAACATAATATCTAAGTTATTATCCGCTTCATTAATCTTAATATATAAAAAATTATACTTATTTCTATAAAACATTACTAAAAATACACAAATTAAAGCAATTACAATAATAAAAACAATTACTCCAATAATAACATAAGTCATATCATCACATCCTTAAATTTATTGTACCAAATTTTTAACAAAAAGTCTTTACTATATGATAAAAAATACAAAATAAAAATATTAACTTATTAGTAAATTAACTATTGATAATCATATTATGTGTTTAAAAAAATATGTGTTTATTAAGTAAAATTAACACTATTTTATTTGTGAAAATTTTCATATAATTGAAAATCTATTTCATTATCGAAAATACAATGTTTAAAGATTGTCTTATATATATAAAAACAACTATTACAACTAGTACATCTACTTGCTTGATTTTTTTTAAGTTTTTCCATAAAATTTTTATCAGCAATAAATGGTCGGGACATAGCTATTAAATCAATCCCTTCACTAATAGCATTATTCATTTGAGTTATGTTTCTAAAACCACCTACTAGTATTATAGGGACAGACACTGTTTTCTTAATTTTTAATGCATTATTTAAAAAATATGGAATCTCTTGCTTATATTTTTTAAAATCACAACCGCTAACCTCTATAGCATCTATACCATATTTTTCAAGTAGTTTACATATATTAATTTGCTCCCCTAAAAATAGGGGATCTCCACTTTTGGAAGTTGAATCTATTTTGGCAATTATTAAAAAATGAGAATCTAAGACAAAATTATTAAGTTTTGATAAAATTTGATGAACTATTCTATATCTATTTTCAGTTGTACCTCCATATTTATCAGTTCTTTTATTATAGAAGGGGTCTAAAAACTCACTTAATAAATAGCCATGTGCTAAATGTAATTCCACTCCATCAAAGCCCACTTTTTTAATAAATTTAATGGTTTTTATATAATTATTTATACAGTTATTTATATCATCCAAAGTCATTTCAGTAGTTTCTTCTGTTGTACTAGGAGTCATAGCACTTTTACCAACTATTTTTGAGGCATGGTGTCCGCCATAAGATATTTGACATATTATTTTTGAATTTGCTTTATGAACTTCTTTTGTCAATAATTTTAATTTTTCAATATTTTCTGGTTCATTAATACAAATTTGAGCTAAATTTGACCTTTGAGATTTGTCAATTGCCATATTAGAAGTAATAATTAAACCAACTCCACTATTAGCAAGATTTTTATATACATCAATAAAAGAATCAGTAATTATACCATTAGGAGTTCCTAGATGTTCATTTGTTGCAGAGCGAATTATTCTATTTTTTAGCTCAACCTCTTTTATTCTAATTTTTTTCCATACAGAACCATTTTTCAAGCTAACATCTCCTCCGCTAAAAGTTTTATTAATTTACAAATAAACTTTAAATTTAAAATGTGTTTAATATAATTGATTTAATCTCTTCTATTATGATGGATTATAAATATTTCTTATTGAATAAAAGTATATCAAATTTTTAATGAAAAGTCTTTAATAAATATTGCAATGTTAATTAAAATATTGATATCCCGTTTGTGTATAAATTTAAATTTGGATATCCCGAATAGAAATAACTCATATACA
>CALWAJ010000051.1 GCA_944373065.1 uncultured Bacilli bacterium | reverse complement strand
CATACTTATTCATGATGTCCTCCTATCTGCCTATTTCTATCCATTGTTGTTGCCCCATCTTCTAAATCCATACCTTTTAAAATAGCATTTTTCCCGTACCTTTCTTTTATCTTTAACATAGCATTTTGAAGATTGTTTTCACTTCTTAAAACTTTTCTATCATAATCTAACTTATTAGTTTCATCATCTAGACTAGAAAATAAATCTAACTGTCTATATCTAATCTTACCTTTTTCTTCCTCTTCACTTGTAAGTTTTGTAGCGGCCATAGTAACTCTTCTAATAGATAGTTTAGGATTTATAATCTTATCATATAACTTAATCATCGCTTCAGTAATTATTTTAGATGATGACGTTTTATAATCTAAGTTAATAGTTCCATGAGCAGACTTAGGTGTAGCACGTCCATAATGGTCTATTGTAATTTCTCCATTGTAATTATCAGTAACATTTTCGATATCATAACCAATAGTTAATACTAACTGCTCTGTTACTAATCTTTTAGAAACAAGGTCTAATGCTAAAAGTTCAGCCATTTCTCTTACTATTAATTTAGCTTTATCATATGAATATGGGCTTTGTAAAACTTGACCAGAACTTATACTTTTGGCAAGAGGTTTATAGTTTTTAATAGATTCTATTGTACAAGGCTCATAACCCCAAGCATGGTCTATTAAAAGCTCAGCATTAACCCCAAATAATTTATATAACAAGTCTTCATTATTAATAGAACACCTTGCAACATCACCCATTGTATAAATACTGTACTTCTCTAATCTTTTAGAAATACCCTTACCTACTCGCCAAATATCTGTAATAGGTACATGATTCCATAACATTTTTCTATAAGACATTTCATTAAGTTCGGCAATTCTAACTCCAAACTCATTAGGTGTGATGTGTTTTGCCACTACATCCATAGCAACTTTAGCAAGAAATAAGTTAGTACCAATTCCCCCTGTCGCTGTAATACCAGTTGTATCATAAACATCTTTAATTATTTTTGTAATTAAGTCTTTAGAAGATAGTTTATAGTACTTTAAGTAATTAGTTATATCCATAAATACTTCATCAATAGAATAAACAAATATATCTTCTTTAGCAATGTACTTTAAATAGATATTATATATTTTAGCAGAATAGTCAATATAATGAGCCATTCTAGGAGGAGCGATAATTAAATCTAATTCTTTAGTCTTATCTTTCTTTAAGATATCATCATTAACTGCTTTACCACTAAACTTTTTATAACCATTAGATTTCCTTCGTATCTTATTAATCTCTTTAATTTTACTTAACACTTCAAAAAGTCTCGCTCTACCACCTATACCATACTGCTTCAATGCTGGACTTACCGCTAAACAAATTGTCTTTTCTGTCCTAGATTTATCAGCGACAACAAGGTTAGTTTTTAAGGGATTAAGTCCTCTTTCAACACATTCAACTGATGCATAAAAACTCTTTAAATCAATACAACTATATACCTTTTCCATCTAACTCACCAATATCATTTTATCACGAACATTTATTCGTGAAAAGTAGTTTTAGTTAATTGGAAAAAATTAACAAAATATCTATAAATTGAAAAAGACTGGAAGACCGTAGTCATCTCCAGTGCTCACAAGTAAATCATACAAAAACGAGTTTGGCAAATTTATTTTTTATCCATTCGACCACTTTTCGGACACTTATTGTTTTTTTAGTGATGTCAAAATATAATAAAACTTAAAAGTCCTAGTAAATTTCTAAAATGGTGCAGAAAACAAGACTCGAACTCGCACGATTAATTATAACTATCCACGTGGGAGTTGTGCGTCTAAAACACCGTCATTCCTGCATAAAGGATAGTTAATTTACTTAACTATCCAAAATGTTGGTATATCTCTAAGACCATTCTCTCCGCCTGCTACTGGATGATTGATAATTTCATTATTGATTACTAAAGCACTAGAGCTACCGCCATCCATATTAGCAGCATTAACAGCACCATAGTTTTCCATTATCTCTGTTAAATCTCCCATATCAGCACCGATTGAAGTTGCAAGGCGTCCATTAATTACTAAGAATAAGACAATACCATCTTTTCTTTGACCAATAGCAGTTCTTGGAGCAATACCCCAACCACCATTACCTTTAACAAAACTACTTTTACCATTAACAATTAAGAAAGGCCCAAATTCAACTGCATCTCTAATTCCCATAGCAAGAGCCTCATCAGCACTCATCTTGCCAAGAACTAGTTTATCATCATTGGTAAAACCTACAAAGCCTCCACCCATCTTAGCATCATCATAATCACTTACAACTTTTCCATCTTTAATAACTGTACCATGAGGTAGGGCACCATTTGAATTCCAATCAGGATCATAAAATCCTCCAGCATTAATAGCAATTATAGCTTTTTCTCTTTTAGCAACTGTAGTAATAGTCTCTCCTCTTTTACCAAGATAATTAGTAGTAGCTATAGAAACACGTGATGGGTCATATATTGCTACTAAATATCCTTGATAACCACTACCACTAACTTCAATAACTTTATATAAGTCATTACCAGGATCTTTAGTTAAAATCTCTTTTTCATATTCATTTTCATAAATTTTTCCTTTAGTATCATAATCTTTAAAATTAATTAAATTAGGATTAGTAGTCTCATCTACTTCAATTATATGATTATTAGCTAGTACGTCATTAATAACATCATTATTATAAAACCATGTAGCTAAATATTGATGAGACATAGAAGTCATTGCAGAAGTTATCCAAAAGTTTCTAAAGCCATCTATTGGTCCATAGAATAGAAATAAGGAAAAGGAACTTCCTATTATAAATAGAGCTATTATGATTTTGGTAATTATCTTCTTTTCTTTCTTTTTTTCCTTTTTCAATTCATTAGCAATACTAGGCATCAAAATTGTCTTATCTAAATCTCTTTTATTCACTAGGCTCAGCTCCTGTATTATCTTCATCACTTATTTCTGTTTCTATATCTTTTCTACCGTTATATTCTCTATCTCCATTTATATCTAAGTAATCTCTATCTAACTTAATTTTCTCTAATTTAGAATCACTACTATTATTATCATTTAACCACTTATTATAAGAATCAATAAGGGCATTATAACTATTAACATCACTTATATATGTATTAACTACTTCTTCATATCCTGCTACTATCGCTTCACATTTATTGTTAACATCTGCATCAGGATGTAAAACATTAATACATTTATCTTTTACCTTGTCATAATCTTTATCTATTTTTTTTAAACTTTCGTCATAAGTTTGATACAACACTTTATAACTTGTATCATTATCTTTTAAGCTTTGATAATAGGTATCACTTAAAACTTCACTGTAGATATTATCTCTTATTTTATTAAAAGACTCTACATCTTTCTTAAATGTCTCATAAGAATTACGAACAACATCCATTCTCTTTTTAACTTCAGCTTGGTCATTATTATAATTTATAATTATATAAGAGATAATGCCAATAACGATTAATAAAAATCCAATAAATATCATTACCCCTAGATGTTTATTTTTATTTTGATGCTTTGCTTCCATAAAACTACACTCCTAATCTTTTAAGAAATCATTTCTTTCTTGTTTTAATCTCTTTTTTATTTCTTTTTTATTTTTTCTTTTACTATTATTTTTAGTATGTAATGCTATTAAGAAAATTATTAATAATATAACAATTAAGCTTATAAGGCCAATAATTATAAAAGAACTAATTCTTAATTTATCTTTTAGACTATCTACTTCTTCTTGATAATATCTTTGTATAGTCTTATCAATACTATCATATAAATATAGGCCTTTTTTACCTGTTTCAACATTTTCTCCATAGACTAGATAAAATTTAGAGTCTTTATTTAATTTATAGACACTATATTCTTTACCATCTATTTTTACAGTATATTTTTTGTAATTAGATGGTATTTTACCATTATCTAAAAGATGAATAGTAAGATTTCCATTACTTAGTTCCTTATATAAAGAGTATTTACCATCATCATAAATATAAAAGTTAATATTACCTTTATCATCTTTTAAGGCAACTAAAGTAACATTTATCGCTTCTATTTTATAAGCTGGTACTTCTTCATCATTCATTTTAATAGTGGTCTCTATAAAATAATCTTTAAGTAAATCTTTTAATTCATCAGTTTTCCTAACAACACTTAAGTTTTCTTTATTAACTTTTACATTAATAGGATTCTTTTCTTCAACATTGACAACAATAGTATAAGTTTTAGTAGCTCCGTTTTCAGCTTCCACCACAACATTAATAGTATTAGCACCTTCATGGACTTCTATTTCTCCTGTTCCCCTTACTTTGGCTTTACTATCACTTGCTTTCGCATTTACAGTAACACTTGTAGTATCACTTTCTGCTGAAACATTATAGCTTGTAGTATTTTTATTAAACTCTGGACTTAAAGTAAGCCCTTCTACTTCTAGACTAGCAAGATTATTATCATCACTATAACTTTCTTCAACTTCTTCTCTTGCTACTAAATTTATAACAGTACTATCTGTTGGACTTGTAACTACTTCATCCCAAGAGGCAATGGCTGTGTTTTTAACTGATATTGTCGTCTTTCCTGTTCCTTTAACTCTAAAGGTATAAGTATAACTTTGATTTGTCTGTCCTTCACTAGAAACATATCCTACAACATGAGTGTTACCACTTAAAAGTTGTAAAACATTACTATCATAATCTAAACTATATTCCCAGCTTCCTAAACCACTTGGCTCATTTATATTAACTCTAACAGTAATATTTCCTCCTACCGTTCCTGATGCTGTTGTTCCTGCAACAGAAATGGAAGCAGCATTTACGATATATGGACAAAAGAAAAGGAAGCTAAGTCCTATTATAAATAATATCTTCTTCATGTTAACTTATCACTCCTGTTCTATTACATTATTGCCAAGTATTTGTTTTTGAACTCTTAATAAGTCAACAACATCTACTTTACCATCTTTATTAATATCACTAGCTTTTTTATCATATGAAGACATACTACTACTTCCTAAAATATCTTTTTGAACTCTAAGTAAATCAACAACACTAACTTTACCATCACCATTATTATCTCCATAAATAATAATTTTATAAGACTTTGTAGTTGTTCCATTACTAATTACTAAAGTATCTCCTGTACCTACATTACCACTAGCTTTGTTTCCATATCTATCTAGATAATCTGTAACTTTTAAGTTAGCATTTATACTACTCAATCTATTGTTAATAGTATCAATACTTGTATTAAAGGAAATATTAGAAATAGTATCACTATCTATTTTATAGCCAGATGCTACTACTCCAGTATTAATATCAATATCAGGAGTTGTAACAATTTCTTCTTCTTTTGTATCATCTGGTAGTATTACTTCATTATCATGAGGCATGTTATTATAAACAGGAATTAAAAATTCATAAGTGTTATTTAAAAGATTGTTATCTCTATAACTTTTATAAGTACTATAAGCTTCCTGTGAATGAGCTCTTATATTAGTCATATATTGATGAGTATAAATAGGATATGTTGCAGATGGTGAGACATTAAATTTTTGATAATATAAAGTATTTTGATTTGCATCTATATATTTACTAACTATATACTCTGCTCCACCCATAATAGCTTTCTCTTTACTATTCCAAGGTCTATTATAATCATGAATAGAAGCATTAATTCCACCATTAGCCCAGATAAGTCCTCTTAGTTGAGGAGATTTATAAGAACCATAGGCCCCAATATTAAAGTAATTATAAATACCACTATAAGTAGCGCCATTACCACAAGAATTTAAAGCTTCAAAGCTATTAGAATTGCCTTGATAACCTAAATTAGTTAAACAATTATTATCAACTTCATAGGTGAAAGTACCACCTGTTGTGGAAATACTATCAGTACTACCTTTTTCTTGTCTAATTCTACTAGCTAGATAAACAGGACTAACATTATAAGTTTTAGCTGTCTTCATTAAAATATCTAAGTATTCATTAGTATTTAAGAAAGTACCACTAGTAACTCCTCTTACTGCTTCTTCTGTTTGAATAGAAGCATTGTATTTTAAATTTTCAAACATAAAGATATATTCTTCAGATAAGAAATTTCTTGGGTCTAAATAATAAGAAACAGTATCTCTACTTGCCACATACCAACCGGGCTCTATTTCTTTATAAGTACCATTTTGATAATATGGAAGTTCTTTACTCCTTAAAGACTCATCAGTTCCATCTATTAGACTAATTTCCCCATAACTTTCATTTGTAACAGCGCTATTAAAATCAAGATTAGTAAGCACAGCTGTAAATGTCCAATTAGGATGTTTTTCATGTATTGCTTTTAAATAAGGTAAGTAACTTTCTAAAAAACCTTTATTTAACATTTCTTTTTCAAAGTCACCATTAAGATCTACATCACTTACTTCAATAACTGCTTGGTCGCTGGAACAAATATAACCAACTTTTCCATTATAGCTAACTTTGTACCAAGGATTTTTACAACCATATCCACTACTGCCATCTTTACTAATTAAATCAACTTTAGTACCTGCTAATAACACTCCATCATTAGCATCTTCTATTAAAGCTCCTCCAGGTTTCTCTCGAAAATATTTATTAGTATTTAACACTATATAACTACTTGCAGATACCGTAGGAATAAAAGTAAAAAGCATAATAAAGATAAGTCCTATACAAGTTATCTTCTTCATAACTTATCAACTCCTATTCTTATATAAACATTATATCAGAAAGTTCGACAAAAGTAAGTATTAATATATATTTATAGATAGGAAAGCGTCAACTTGACAATAGGTATATAGGGAAAAGTTGAAAAGAAACAAATTATAGTCTATAATTATAGGGTAACTATTTATGTTTAATACATTGGAGGTTAATTAAATGAGAAAAAATAAAGAAGAAAAAAAGAATAAAAAATGCCGACTTTGGCTTGCTATTTTAAGTGTTGTTGTAATACTTTCAAGTCTCTTTGCAATTTATAATATATTACTATTAGGACCGGTTGAAGAAGTCATAAGATATATAATAATTGGCGTGTTTGTCGTCTTTGATATAATTATTATCTTTAAAGTTAGGTCAAAAAGACGACACAAAGAGAAAAAAGCGAGGCTTTTAACTTTTCTTTTAATACTATATTTAATCTTAAACTGTGCTATATCAGGTCTTATAATGTATGCATATGGGACTTTATCTAGTATTAATAGAGACTATGTTACTTATTCTAGTAGTTTAATAGTTAAAAGTGATAGTGAAATTCAAGATGTAGAGGATTTAAGTGATAATAAAATAGGTATTCTTGCTGATAAGTCATCACCTGAAGGAAATATTATTCCTAATGAAGTTATTGATGAAAATAATTTGAAAGATGAAAATGATATTGAAGAATATGAAGATTATTTTTCATTAATGGCAGATTTATATGATGGAGAGATAGATGCTATATTTGTTCCAACTGATTATCCTTCAATGTTTACAAGTATGGAAACTTATGAAAATATAAGTGAGGAAACAAGAATTATTTTAACGCAAGAGAAAAAGATGAAAAAAGCTAGTACTAGTGATAGAGAAAAATCTTCAGCTGGTAAAAGTGTAACAGAACCATTTACAATTTTATTAATGGGTGTTGATTCAGCAGAAGAAGGTTTATCTAAAAATACAGTTGCTAATGGAGATAGTTTAATTTTAATTACCTTTAATCCTAATACTTTAAATGCTACGATGTTAAGTATCCCTCGTGATAGTTATGTACCAATTGCATGTTGGAGTGGTACTCCTGAAAATAAAATAACTCATGCAGCAGCTTATGGTACTGACTGTATGATGAGTACGATTGAAAATTATTTTGATGTTACTATTGACTATTATGCTAAGATTAATTTTAAAGGTTTAGTTACTTTAGTTGATACTTTAGGTGGAATTACTGTTGAAGTGCCACAAGATTTATGTACTGATAATTCTAATCGTGAAGGAGAAGTTTGTATAAATGAAGGATTACAAACATTAAATGGAGAACAAGCTTTAGTACTTGCAAGAAATAGAAAACAGCTTGCTGCTGGAGATTTAGATAGAGGTTTAAATCAACAGTTAGTTATTCAAGGAATATTAAATAAAGTTAAAGATATGAAGAGTATTAATCAAGTAATGGAAGTTTTAAATACCGTTACTAATAATCTTGATACTAATTTTACAGAACAACAGATTTTGTCATTCTATGATATTGCTAAAGATATTATGAATAATGCTCTACAAAAAGATGATGCTGACCTTATTAATATTGAACAATTATATTTAGATGGTACTGGACAAATGATTTATGATGAGAGAAGTAGAATGGTACTTTGGGATTATGTACCAAATACTAAGAGTCGTGATGATATTATAGAAGCGATGAAAATTAATCTTGGTGAAAAAGAGCCTAACATGATTAAAGAATTCTCCTTCTCTATTAATGATCCTGATTATGAGAAAACGGTAACAGGAACTGGTCCTTATAAAACGGCTTTTTCATATGATTTATTACCTGATTTTACTGGAGATAGTAAAAGTCAAGCGCAGAGTTATGCTAATGCTCATGGAATAAAAGTTACCTTTAAAGGTGACAGTGGCTATGTAGTTAGTCAAAGCTTACCTGCTAATAAAAGGATAGACTTAATAAGTGGTAGTGTTGTGTTAACATTATCAGGTAGTGAATATAACGATGACGATGACGATGATGATGAGCCAGTTTATACTCCACCTACTGATAATACTGATGATGAAGATGATAAGGGTGATAATGGTAGTGAGATACCTGTTGTACCGTCACCTGGTGGTAATAATGGAGGCAATCAACAAGGTGGCACTACTGGAGGCAATAGTGGTAGTCAAGGTGGAACAGATGGTGGAGAAGAAAAACCTGGTACTGATACTAATCCTGATGGTGCTACTACAGAATAAAGAGATAAGCAAATCAAACTTATCTCTTTTATTATGGTCTTAAAGCTGTTATTTTTTTATTTTTATCAACTGAAATGAACACTTTTTAAGGAATTCAGTGAACACTTTTT
>CALWAJ010000050.1 GCA_944373065.1 uncultured Bacilli bacterium | reverse complement strand
AAGTAGGATTATTGAGATTTGGAGAATTAATGTCCGGTCAATTTGATAGATATGGTAACAATACATACTATTGGACTCTAACACCATATTCTTCGTCAAACGTTCGGTTTGTCAGCATCAATGGTAACGCTAACTACAATTCGCCTTCGAGCTTTTCGTTTGGCGTGCGGCCTTCTGTAAATCTAAAATCTAGCGTTCGTATTGTAGATGGTGATGGAACGTTGAATTCACCTTTTGAAATACAGTTAGGAAGTTAATAGTCACGAAAGAGAATAGTATTTCTCTTTCGTGACTAAATTAAAAAGGCTATAATTAGATTAAATAAATTATAGTGGGGAATTACCAATAGCACGTCTCAGTTGCGTAACGTGAACAACAATAGCCCTTCGAACGCGAACGGGGTGCGGCATTTCCTTTTAAACCTAGCATTATAGATAAGTCTATATAGAATAGATAAAAGGAACAGGTAATTTCCTTGTGTTATTAACACTAAAGACTAGATAGATAATAGAATTGTAAATATTTATGAAACTATTTATACACTATCTGACCCTATAAAAATGAAGAAAAGATTAGTCCTAGTTTTTACGTCAAAATGTTTTGACGTTTTTTCTTTAATTATAATAGATTTTATGATAAACTTTAAATATAAATAATATTGATAGGGGGAATAGAAATGAATTTAAACTTTGTTTTAAATGATTATATCTTAATATGGAATTTACTTTTTAGAGCATCTATTTCTTCTAATATCCAAGATTTTAAACAGAAACTGTGGAAGAATTATCGTCATAGTTATAATGATTTATTTAAAGAAGAAGAACATATTCTAAAAGATCCTAAAAATTATATACCAGATGATGATACTATCTTTGATATGGTTAGAGGTAGTGATATTTATAAAGAAATAAGAGAAGAAACAGAAAAATATCGGTTAGACTTATTACATACTTGGGATAAATTAAAAAAAGATTTAAGTAAGAATTTAAAAGATATATTACGCTTTGATATTAAACTATATCATGTTTTAGTTGTTGATAAAAAACTAGATGTTATTGGTATGAATATACCAAAAAGTAGAAGAGTAAATACTATTACTTGGGGGAATAGAATGGATAGTGATAATTATACCCTTGCTATCATTAATATCATTGAACATATCTTAAGAAAAGAACTTTCTAGTTATCAAGTAGAATATAAAGATATTGTAAATGCTATTATTGAACTTGCTATAGATAATGAACTTGCATCAAGAACTCTAAAAAGAAGTGTTTACTTAAGAGGAGATAAATCACTTAAATACTTAAAATGTCAAATCTATCCTTATTTTCTTATGTACTTAGGTTATTCTAAAGAAGAAATACTAAATAGAATGATGGAAGATAAAATTATCTTTGAACTTGATAAATACACCTTTGAACGAGGACTTGCTACTGTTGATTTGAAAACTTTTATTGATTTCTGTATTAAAAATCAACGACATATTTTAAAAATTAGTGAATTAGAAATAATTTAGTGAGGTAATACATATGGATGAGAAGTTAGAAATATTATTAAAAAGAATAAATCTAAAAGACGATTACTATTCTTTTTTTAAGAATGCTGTATTAGATAAAATAATTATTAGTAAAAAAAATAATAACTGGTTAGTTAAAATTACTAACGATGATTACCTACCTTTAGAAGTACTAGAATATCTTAATGACAATAGTGCTGCTTTAGCTCAGTCTGTCTCTTTTTCTTTCAATATAAAAAATAAAGATGCAAATAAACTCTTAGACTTTTTCCCTTATCTATTAAGAAAATTAAAAAATGCAAAGAAAATAAATCTTGTAGATCTTTATCAAGATAGTCTAAAATATGAAAATAATAAGTTAGAATTAGTCGCTTATAATAAAAAAGAAGAAGATAGATTAAAAAACATTAACGCCGATATAAATAACTTTTATCATTCTCTTGGCTATAATGACTTTATTGAAATTATTGTTAAAGAAGATGACTTAATAGAAGAAGAAATAAGTAATGAACTTTCTAATGTTGCTATTCCTGAACCTATAAAAAGAGATGTTATTAAAGAAGAACCTAAACATTATAATAATAAAAATAGTGGTATTCCTAGAAGAAGAAAAGTAACTGAAGAAGGATGTATTTTAGGTAAAACAATTGATACAGAACCTATTAAGATGAGTTTATTATTAGGAGAAGATAATGATGTAACAGTAGAAGGATATATCTTTGGTGTAGAATATTTTGAATCTAATAAGAGTAACTTTAAGATAATAACATTAAAAATAACAGATGAAACTGATAGTATTGCTTGTAAAGTGTTTTCTAATGAAGAAGAAGACTATAATAGACTTTGTAAAGAATTAAAAGAAGGGAAATGGCTTAAAATTAGAGGTAATACTAAAATAGATACTTATGCTAAAGATGAATTAGTCCTTAATGCTAGAGATATTATGCCTGTAGAACATGAGGAAGAAGAAATTACTGATGATGCGAAAGAAAAAAGAGTAGAACTACATGCTCATACCATGATGAGTCAGATGGATGGAGTAGCTGATGAAGTAAAGTTAGTAAAACAAGCGATGAAATGGGGACATAGGGCTATCGCTATAACAGACCATAATGGGTGTCAAGCTTTTCCTCACGTTTATAACTTAGTAAGAGACTATAATAAAGGTAAAGAGGAAAAAGATCAGTTTAAAGCCTTATATGGTACAGAACTTGTTATGGTAGATGATAATGTAGATATTGTTATTAGACCTAATGACGGTAAACTATTAGATCAAACCTATGTTGTCTTTGACTTTGAAACAACTGGTTTTAATGCTGGTGGTGCTGACTCTATTATTGAAATCGGTGCCGTTAAGATGAAAGGTGGAGAAATATTAGAGCGTTATGATGAACTAATTAATCCCGGACGTCCTTTACCTGCTAAGATAACTGAGATAACTAATATAACAGATTTAATGCTAGAAGATAAAGATAATGAAGAAAATGCTGTTAAAAGGTTTATTGAGTGGTTTGGTGACCTACCTATGGTTGCCCATAATGCTAAGTTCGATGTTTCTTTCTTAGAGATGGCTTATAAAAAATATAATCTAGGAGAGTTTAAAAACCCTATTATCGATACCCTTGAATTATCAAGAACTCTAGACAACAACTATGCTCGTCACAGTCTATCTGCCTTAGTTAAAAGATATAATGTTCCTTGGGATGAAGAAAGTCACCACAGAGGAGATTATGATGCTGAAGGTACAGCTTTAGTCCTATATAAAATGTTAGAAAAACTAGATAGTCGTAATATTGAGACGATGGAACAGTTATCTAATATAGTTGACTCTAAAGAGATGTATAAATATGGTAATACTAATCATATCAATATTATCGCTTTAAATAAAAAAGGCTTAAAGAATTTATTTAAAATAGTCTCTTTTGCCAACACAACTTATCTATATAAAACACCAAGAATTCCTAGAAGTGTTATTAATGAATATCGTGAAGACTTACTTATTGGTAGTGGTTGTTATGAAAGTGAAGTCTTTAAACAAGCGACTAGTAAGAGTGAAGAAGAATTATCTAATATTATTAGATTCTATGACTATGTAGAAGTACAACCTCCTGAGTGTTATTCTCATTTAGTAGAAACAGGTGACTTTGCTAATGAGGGTGAAGTAATTAGTAATATTAAGAAAATCATTAATACTACAATAGAAGCAGGTAAGTTGATAGTGGCAACAGGAGATGTTCATCATTTAACTCGTGAAGATAAAATTTATAGAGAGATTATCGTAAATCAAAAAGTACCAGGAGGTGGACGTCATCCTCTTGCAAGAGGTGGTATTAAAAATATTCCATCTAATCATTTTAGAACAACAACAGAAATGTTAGAAGACTTCTCATTTCTAGATGATAAGACAAGAAAACTAATTGTTATAGATAATCCAAATAAAATTGCTGATATGGCAGAAATTATAGAAGTTATCATTGAAACAGGAGGAATACCTTTCTCTCCTAAGATTGACAAAAGTGTAGAAACTGTTACTGACTTAGTTTTTACAAAAGCGAGTGATATGTATGGTGATCCGCTACCTTATAATATAGAAGAGAGAATTAGTAAAGAGTTATATGGTGATGGAGTCTATGAAGCGCTAGAAGCTAAATTAAAAAGAGAAGAGCCTAATCTAAGTGGTGATGACTTTACTAAAAAGTTGTATGCTAACCTACATAGTACACTTTTAAAAGGCTTTGATGAAGTAAAGAGAGTAATAAAAGAGAACTTAAAAGTAGAAAATCCTGATATAACAGATGAAGACTTAGAAAAAACTCTTAAGAAAAACTTAGGTGGTGTCATTGGTGGAGGCTTCGATGTTATCTATCTAATCGCTCAAAAGTTAGTTAAACATTCAAACGATGATGGTTATATCGTTGGCTCCCGTGGTTCAGTTGGTTCATCATTTGTGGCAACAATGATGGGAATAACCGAAGTTAATCCTCTTCCTGCTCATTATCTATGCCGTAATAAAGACTGTAAATACTCAGAATTTATCAATGATGATGGTGAGCCTTACGGTAAAGATTATCCTTCAGGATATGACCTACCAGATAAAACTTGTCCTAAGTGTGGACAACCTATGGGTAAAGAAGGACAAGACATGCCATTTGCAACCTTCTTAGGTTTTAATGCTGATAAAGTTCCTGATATCGACCTTAACTTCTCAGGAGAATATCAATGGAAAGCTCATGAATATACCAAAGTCCTATTCGGAGTTGATAATGTTTATCGTGCCGGAACCATTGGTACTGTCGCTGAAAAAACTGCCTATGGTTATGTTAGAGGTTACTTTGAAGAGCATGGCATTGTTGGTAAAAGAAGTACCGAAATTGAAAGACTTGCTAAAGGATGTACTGGTGTTAAAAGAACAACTGGACAACACCCAGGAGGTATCGTTGTTATACCGGGATATATGGATGTTTTTGATTTTACACCATTCCAGTATCCTGCCGATGATAATACCTCTCTTTGGCGAACAACTCACTTTGATTACCATGCCATTGACCAAGACGTCTTAAAACTTGATATCCTAGGTCACGATGATCCTACCGTTTTAAGAATGCTACAAGACTTATCAGGTATTGATATAACAACCCTACCAATGGATGATAAAAATATCTTTTCTATTCTAACAAGTCCTAAAGCTTTAGGAGTCACTGAAGAACAAATCCTTTGCCCTACAGGTACTCTAGGCCTACCCGAACTTGGAACTCGTTTTGTTATTCAAATGCTTGTTGAGACAAAACCTTCAACTTTCGCTGAACTAGTTAAAATATCAGGATTATCACACGGAACTGATGTTTGGGCTGGTAATGCTAGTGAACTTATAAAAAATAATATTGTACCATTTAAAGATGTTATCGGCTGTCGTGATGATATCATGGTTAACTTAATGAACTGGGGTATGAAACCTATTAGAGCCTTTAAAATAATGGAGCATGTTAGAAAAGGTAAAGCGACTAAAGACCCTGAAACTTGGAAGGGTATGGTTGAAGAAATGAAAGCTGTAGGAGTACCCGAGTGGTATATAGAGTCATGTCATAAAATAAAATATATGTTCCCTAAAGCTCATGCCTGTGCTTATGTTATGAGTGCCATTAGAATTGCTTGGTTTAAAGTCTATAAGCCTCTTTATTACTATGCAGCATTCTTCTCAATAAGAGTAGATGATTATGATATCGAAACAATGATAAAAGGTTATAACTCTATTAAAACAAGATATGAAGATTTAATGGCTAAAGGATTTGAAGCAACTAATAAGGAAACAAACATAATAGAGTCTCTTCATGTAGCTTTAGAAGCGACTGCTCGTGGCATTAAATTCGCTCCAATATCTTTAGAAAAAAGTGATGCGACAAGATTTGTTGTTGATACTGAACATGAAAATACTCTTATTCCTCCATTTAAAACTATAGATGGTCTAGGAGTTACCGTTGCTAAAACTATCGTAGAAGAACGTGATAAACAGCCATTCTTAAGTAAAGAAGATTTACAAAAACGTGGTAAAGTATCAAAGACTCTAACAGACAAAATGGTAGAAATGGGAATAGTTAGTGAACTCCCTGATTCTAATCAGTTAAGCTTGTTTTAGTTGACAAAGTAACAAAGAAGTGGTATAATATGGCTACATTCATTGAAGGGGGAATAAAAGAATGGAAAATTTAGAAATGAATGAAAAAACAATTAATATGAAAAAAATATCAGATATGTATTTTATGACAGCAGCACATGATGCACGACAACAATACTTATGTGGTACACAAGTTCGGTCCATTAATAATAAGGTACAAATGTTTAAATATTTGTCAGAGCAATGCAATGATGATTTGTTTTCATTAAAGAGATTTTTATATTGTCATTTTCAACCTTTAGATTTTAATGAAGAAAAACTTAATGAAGTGGTTTGGGAGCTAAATCACATTGCTAATTTTGAAAGTTATGATTCTAAAAAGCTAGCAATTATATTTGACCTTTTTGAGAAAGTTAATGGTAGGACTGGAGGTTTTGAAGGGTATCATTATGTAGTAAAATTAAAGGATTTTTATACAAAATTTAGCCCAACTATGACTGATGAAGAATTTCTTACATTATGTTCAAAATTATATGAAATAATGCAAGAAGCAAAAAAAACTCAGATACAATATGAAAAATTGGAAGCTGCAAAAAAAATATTAGATACTTTATCAGTTGTATGGCCTGAAGCTAAAGAACAGTTTGTAGAGTGTATTATACAAATGGAAAATACACCAACATATGGACAATATTTTAACCAAGAAATGTCTAAGTTACCTAATATGATAGAAATTAAGAAAAATATAAAAAAATAACATTAATATAAAAATTTTATTATATAACAAAGTAAATAAAAGCCTAGTAATAATGATGGCTCTTATAGAAACTTTTGTAAGAACCTTTAAAATTTCATGTGTATAATGTATCATACTCAAAGTTAGTGTAGAATAAGTGTGAAGATTTTCCACCTAAAAATAAGATTTATAATTTAAATTAATTGTAAGTTGTAAGGAGTAGATAGTCAATATCTATTCTTTTTATATTACGTAAATTCCCTGTCTAATTGATACTAATTCTTTTAATCTGTTATTTTCTTTTGCAGTATCAAGTATAAGTAAATTAGTATTTATTTTATATTCTAATGAATGATTAGATGTTAACTTTTGATCATATTTAATATTACAAAGTTTTCTTATCTTAATATTAATTTCTTCATAATTGTTATTTCCATATTTTAAATTATAATAATACTCAATAGTTAATTCATGTTTATTGGCATGATATACAAGTAATTTTAACTTATTTTCTTCTCCTTGTTCAGAAAAGCCATAAGGAGAAGAAGTAATATATCTAGCAAAGCCTTGATTAACATGACCTTCCATAGAACAATGAACTTTATAATTATCATCATCTTGATTTTTAATTCCTTCTAAATTATTAATGATGTAATTCATATGCTCTTTCATATATTTTTCTTGTTCAGGATACTTTTTTATTTGTGAATTAACAAGTTCTTAGTTAAATTAACTTTAAAACTTTCATTAAAACTATTAGTAATTTCATTAATAAGTGGTATAATATTCATACGGTTAAAACCTCGCTTTCTATTGTTTGTCGTTAATTCAATTATAAAGCATTTTTAGGTTTTTAACCGTTTTTTTTTATTTTATAAAGTTTTTTTCATAAATCTCCACACTTGAAACACTATCTAAAATAAAGTAAAAGATTGACAAAGTAACAAAAAAATGCTACAATACAAGCACATTTCATTGAAGGGGGAAAATAAAAAATGGAAAAATTAAATAAAAAAACATATGCTGATAATATTATGATATTATCACAAATTGATTTCAGACCAATCTATATTAATGAAGAAGAAATGTTTTCTGTTATGTATAATGGTATGACTTCATCAGTTTGTTCTGTAGAATTTAATAATGGAAAGATGGATTTTAATTTAGCAAGTCCATACCTTAAAACAAATAAGAGTACTGATGATATTGTAAGTATCCTTAATTCTATTAAAGATATGGAACAAGAGCCAGTTAGAGAGTTAACAGTTACTGATTTACCAATTTTATCTAGTAAAGAAAAAGCTCAAATAAAACCTGATAAGGACATTGATACATACTTTAAACTTAGTGAAAATTTTACTGGTTTTGGTATTGAAGCAAGTAATGGATTTTGGGCTCAAAAATTATTATCTGAAGCTGAAAATAAACAACCTATGTCAGGATATTTTGAAAATCCTACAGATATGGTAACTGAATATAATAAGTATGCAGAACAAAATAAAGAAGAAAAAGAAATATCATTAAAACTTGATAGATTAGAAATAATGCCATATGGAATTAGAAGATTAGTTTCAAACTCATTACAAGAATCTAATGATAAAGAATCTAGCAAAATAAAATAATCATTATAATAGATTGAACACTAAAAATCCTTAAATAATAAGGATTTTTTAATAAAAAGGGGGCCTTAATTATGAAAATAACTAATATAAATACAGTTAATTTATATAGAATTCAAGGCCAAAATTCTAAAATAAGTCGTAAAAGAATAGTTTATAAAAATAAAACAGAAGAAGTTAAGATATTATATCCTCAAGATAATATTTACTTATCTGTTAATAATGCTCATCATTATTACTTTACTATAAAGCAAATTAGAAAATTATTAAGAAAAACAGCTCAAGCTAATAATGAAACTTATAATAGAGATTTCTTGCATAATATTTTAACTTCTTCATACAAAGATTATTATATAAAAGCTATAAAAGATGCTAAAATACAGTCTGTAAATTTAGAAATACCTTTATTCCTGTACAATTATATTCTTAAATTTGCAAGTTATAATTTAACTGTTAATAATTCCTTAAGGATACCTGAACTAGCTGATATCAGTAAATGTGGTGGAGCAATATCAAGTATGAATGAATGGAATAATCTTATAGAATTGTTGACTTTAAATTTAAAAGTTAAAGACTTTGATGAGGAAACTATAAATAGACTTTTAGAATCACTCCAACACTATCATGATTATATTTTTGGTAGAAAAAATTTTAATTATGATTATAGTGAAAAGAAAAATTCAACGTTATTTAAAAATGAAACGCAGGAACATATCAAAGAATTATTAGAACAGATTTTTAGAAAAAGTTCTAGTAAATTATTTGAGAGTACAAGTAGTTGTGATACAAATAATTTTATTCATAATTATAAGCAATTAATTAAAAGAATATAGTAAATTGTAAAAAGAAAATATGTACTTTAAAGATGCTTACTATAAAATTAAGGTTAAAAAATGTCAATAACTTTTGAAAATGTCTCAAAAAAAGTTAAACATTAGCGAGAAAATTTATTCCAATTTCCTTGTTGAC
>CALWAJ010000049.1 GCA_944373065.1 uncultured Bacilli bacterium | reverse complement strand
ATATTTGAAATTTCAACAGCAAAAATAACATCGCTTTGGGAAGATACCCCGTAGCTTGCTGCGGGGAGTATTCATTTACTGTGATATGGATTGTTTTGTTGATGCTTCTTTAGGTAGCAGTGTATCTGTTAAGGGAACGAGTGATAATTTATCTAGAGTTAGAGTTCTATCTAAAGATATAACTTTAATATTTGATAATGGTGATGAAAATAGAGAAACAGTGATAAAGACTGTTAATTCTGAGGAATTATGTGAACTTTCTTATAAAAATTCATATTTATATGTAAAAAATGCAGAAAATACAGAGATAACTGGTAATCTATGTAAATTTAAAAGTGTTCATAATTTTAGTAAAAATACGAAAATTTTTGATTCTAAAGTTGATATAAATCTTTTAGAAGTTAGAAGTGATAAATTAGAGTTAGATAATTTTAACGGAAATATATCACACAGTAATTTAATTATTACTAAAGAATTAGAAGTTTCTAATTGTTGTCTTGAAAGTAAATATGGTAGTTTTGCAAGTAAAGCGATACCCAAAATTAAAAACTCTGTTTGGTCTTTTGATAGGCCTTTAGTATATAATGATGATGTTATTGGCGGTAAATCAGCAGGTATTATTTTAGATGATAGTACTTTTAGTAAAGATTCATGTATTGATTTAGAAAGAGCATATGTTAGTTATGCTTTGAAAGAAGTTTTTGAAAAGTTAGAGTCTATTAATAAATCAAAGACACAAATATTTAATAGAATGATAGATAAAGATATTTTAGATTTGGAAGAATATATATATGAATTAGAAAATCGTAAAGATGATTTTAAAAGTAATTTGGATAAGATTTTAGTAAAACAATATACTAATAAAAATCACTAGTCTAATTTAGGCTAGTTTTTTCTTTGATTTTAGCATATAATAGAGTTGGAAATTGGACGGAGGTGCTTTATATGACTGATTTAGAGATTGCTAATAGTGTTGAAATTGAAGATATTGGTGATATTGCTAAAAAATTAAATTTATCTTTAAATGATATTGAATTTTATGGAAGAAATAAAGCGAAGATTATTAAAAGTTGTGGAGAAAAAAAGGGTAAAGTTATTTTGGTAACTGCTATTAATCCTACTCCATATGGGGAAGGGAAAACTACTGTTAGTATTGGACTTGCTGATGCTTTTAATAAACTTAATAAATCAGTGTGTCTTGCTTTAAGAGAGCCTTCTTTAGGACCTGTTTTTGGTGTTAAAGGAGGTGCTGCTGGGGGAGGATATAGTCAGATTGTTCCAATGGATGAGATTAATTTGCATTTTACAGGAGATTTTCATGCTATAACATCTGCGAATAACTTGATATCAGCAGCTATTTACAATCATATAGAACAAGGAAATAATTTAGATATTAAAACAGTTACTTTTAATAGATGTTTAGATGTAAATGATAGGTCATTAAGAGATGTTAAATTAGAGGTAAAAGGTAAGGAATATGTAGAGCATTTTAATATTACTTCTGCTTCAGAAGTAATGGCTTTATTTTGTTTAGCGAAGGATATTAATGATTTGAAGTTAAAACTTTCTAATATAATTATTGGCTTTAATAGTAAGGATGAACCTATATATGTTAGAGATTTAAAATTAGAAGGAGCATTAACAGTTCTTTTAGTGAAAGCTTTTAAACCTAATTTAGTTCAAACATTAGAAGGTACTCCTGCTATTGTTCATGGTGGACCTTTTGCAAATATTGCTCATGGATGTAGTAGTATTACTTCTCTTAATCTTGCTAAGAGTCTTGCTGATTATGTTATTACAGAAGCAGGATTTGGTAGTGATTTAGGAGCTGAAAAATTTCTTGATATAGTATGTCCAAATGCTAATATTACACCATCTACAATTGTTTTGGTTGTTACTACTAGGGCTTTAAAATATAATGGAGAAGGAACATTAGAAAAAGGTATTTGTAATATAGATGCTCATCTTAATCATTTAAAAGAATACAGAGTACCTATAGTTGTTTGTATTAATAAATTTAGTGATGATAGTGATGATGATATTGAATATATTAAAAATTATGTTACTAAGTTGGGGTATCCTTGTGATGTAAGTGATGCTTATAATAAAGGAGGAGAAGGGGCAGTTGTTCTTGCTAATACTGTTATTAAGACTTGTGATAAAGAAACTAACTTTAATCCTCTTGTTAATGATAGTATGAGTATAAGAGATAAGATTAGTAAACTTAACTTAGCAGTATATAATTCTAAGTATGTAGAATATAGTGATGAAGCTTTAGAAAAGTTAAAACTTATAGATAATTTAGGCTTGTCTTATCTTCCAATTTGTGTAGCGAAAACACAGTATTCGATAAGTGATAATCCTAAATTGTTAGGTTATCCTAAAGATAATGTGTTACATGTTAGAGACTTAGTTATAAATGGAGGAGCAGGATTTATTACAGTATTATGTGGTAAGATTTATACAATGCCAGGACTTCCTAAGAAGCCTAATTATGAAAATATAGATTTAATAGATGGAAAGATAAAGGGATTGTTTTGATAATAAAAATGAAAGGTAGTGATTTGTGTGTTAAAAATATATAATACTGACATTACAAGTGGTGAATTTAGTAAAATTACTTCATATGAAATTGGTAGTTGGATTAATTTGGTTAGTCCTAGTGAGACAGAGATTGATGATGTTGTTAATGCTCTTGGAATTAAAAAGAATTTTATTATGAGTATTATCGATGATGATGAAAAGCCACGTATTGATGAAGAAGATGGTGTTAAGATGCTACTTTTAGATGTACCTGTTTATGAGACTAAGAATGGTATTAAAGCAATTACAACACTTCCTTTAGGTATCCTTGTAGTTAGAAATGATTATATTGTTACTGTATCTTTGCAACGTTATAGTATTATTGATGATTTTGCTAAAGGAAGAGTTAAAGAATTTTTTACTTATAAGAAAAGTAGGTTTATTATTCAAATGATTTATAAACTTGCTCTTTTATATCTTAAAACTTTAAGAGAGATTGATAGCAGAATAGAGATTGCAGAGGCAAAGATTTTAAATGCTACTAAAAATGAAGAGTTACTTAATTTACTTGCTCTTGAAAATAGTTTAACTTATATAATTACAGCTTTAAAATCTAATGGAGTAGTACTTGATAAAATACTTAAAGGAAATGTTATAGAACTTTATGAAGAGGATGAAGATTTACTTGAGGATGCTATTATTGAAAATAATCAAGCTATAGAGATGAGTGATTTGTATAGAGGTATTTTATCTAGTACTACTGATACTGTTGCAACTATTATTTCTAATAATCTTAATACGATTATGAAATTTTTAGCAGGAATTACAATTGTATTTTCTATTCCTACAATGGTAGCATCTTTTATGGGAATGAATGTTACTTTTGGTAAATTTGCTGATAATCCATATGCTTTTGTTTTATTACTATTATTATCTTTATTATTGTCATTAATAGTAGCTTTGATTTTGAAAAAGAAAAATATGTTATAAAAAAACTTCCAAATGGAAGTTTTAATTTGCTTGAGTATTATTTGGGTCTTCTACAGTTATTTGACCTTCTTGTTGTTCTCCAGGATTAGTAGGTGTTTGTTCTCCTATATTAGTTGATAAAGTTGGTTGAGATTCTGTTACTACGATTGTACCTGTATAAATACTGTTATTAAATGTAATAGTATATTGATAACTACCTGCTAAGTTAACATTAACTTTACTAAGGTCAATTAACATTGAATTTTTTACATCATCAGTAAGAGGTTCTATTACGTAGTTACTAACATCTGTTGGTAAAGCTGTACCAACATTAATATTTACGGTCTTTAAAGTAATACTTTGTAAAGCATTAGTAGAAATTTCTTTTTCTTTTACTATTATTATGCCTTGATATGTTTTTTTCTTATAACTAATAGTATAGTTATAAGTACCAGGTTCTCTTACATTGACATTACTAGTGTCTAATTTTAGATTAGCAAGTACTTCATCACTAACAGCACTGTCTAAATAATCTATAATCTTTACACTTAATGGTGTATTTACTTCAATAGTTAAATTTTTAAGTTTTAGATCTACATCTCTTTCTTTACTTACTTGTTTTTGTTCAACAACGACTAAAATCTTTTCTTCGACGTTATTATCTTCTAAAGATTTATACATTATCCCCGAAGAAATACAAAAAACTCCTAGTAAGGAAAGAGTAGTTATACTAATGATTCTAATATGCTTTTCCATTATCATCATCCTTTACTCTTATTAACATTATAATCTAACTAGTGTCTATTTACAAGAAAAAAATGATAACTTTACATTGTTATCATTAATGTATTATTTAGTTTTACTGTCATTTTTAAAATTTTGATACCATTCAGTTGCTTTATCTTTGATATTATCTCCTAAGTTATTTCCAAAATTAGATAAGTCATTTTTTAATTTATTTTTTATATCAGTAATAGCAGCATAGTTTTCTTCACCTAAATACTCTTTAATTTTGTCTAGAACGTAAAGATATTTTTCATTGACAAAATCTGCTACAACTTTGTATTTTTCTTGTAATGTTTCTTTGTAGTCAGGATCTAATTGCATTATCCATCCATCAATTGTATTAAGGTTATTAAGGGTTTCTTCTTTAGCTTCTTCTTTTAAATCATCAAAAGTTATACCTTTATATTCTTTATCATAAAATATAAAATCTACACCATTTATAAATAGTTCTTTTCCTTTTTCTTTAGCTTCTTCAAAGTTCTTCTTATTAATTAAATCACTAATTTCATTTTTTTCAGTTGCAAAGTTGTCAAAGGTTTCTTGTGTTTCATTATTTTCAACTTCATTTGTAGTGTTTGTATTATTTTCAGTAGTCTGATTAATAGTATTATCTTCAATAACTTCATTAGTTTTATTACTACATCCTGTTGTTACTAAAACTAGTGATGTAATAATAGGAATTAGAGCTTTCTTAATTTTTAAATTTTTCATAGCTTCCTCCTTTAATTAGTCTTTATTTGTAATTTTAATACTTTGACTAAGTCTTCTTTTACTTTTTTTATATCATTTTCTTTTATTTGAGCGGCAGCTCGATTTAAATCACCACCACCACCAAATAATTCCATTATTTTGCTAGCATTAATCTTACCATTACTTCTACTACTTAGGCCAATATGGTCTTTATCTACATAACCTATAGCACAGTTAAAGTCGTGTTTAAATTTAGTTAGATAATTAGCAGCTTTAGCAAGTTCTTCTTTAGTATAGATTATTTCTTTTTTTCCACAGCAAATAGCACTTGTATCAGTAAATTCGGTAACATCAATTAAATCATGAACTTTACGATCATTTTCAAAGTTTTCTTCAAATAAAGTATTTACATAATTTAAATCAGCGCCTTCATTCATAAGCTTGCTTATAATAAAAAATGTGTTTCTACTTGCTTTATTGCTGTTACCTAAGTTATCTAGAACTATGCCTGATAATAGATAATTTGCTATATCTTTATTATACTCTATTTTTAAATAATTTAAAATAGTTGTTACTATTTCTGCTGTACTTGATAAGTTTGGGTTAACAAATTTATAATTTGCTGTAATACTATCCTGATTTTCTAGATGATGATCAATAATTATTATCTTTTTAAAATTATTTAGATAATCTTTACAACTTACCATAGATTTTTTATTTGTATCAGTGATTATTAGAAGGTCATTTTCTGATTTAATATTATTGTAAATGTCAGTTGTTATGAAACTAAATTCGTTTAAATTTGCATCGATAATGGCTTTAACTTTTGAATCCAGAAAATTATGATTATCGATTATGATATAAGCATCTTTTTTTAATTGCTTTGCAATTAATGCTATTGCTAAAGCAGAACTTATAGCATCAAAATCTGGATTTTTGTGAGTTGTAATAAATACTTCTTTGCTTTCTTTTATTTGTTTTATTAAAATATATGTAAATTCCTCTAATTTCTTCAATATTATGTTTAACTCTTCATTGGTCACTTTATATCACCTTTTGCGCATATAATATCACTTTTTTCGTTATAAATCAATATTAAGTTAACTTTCATCATAGCTTATCACCTTGATATATATCATCTTTACTCATTTTTTTATCAATTTCATTTAAGATGATAAATTTTTTAGTTAGCCAAGTTGGTTCTATAATATCATTAGGATCTGGATCTTCAGTTAAACGATGGATCACTATTTTAGGATTTAGATATTCTAATTGTTTTATAGTGATATCAACATATTCTTCTTTAGATAGAATTTTAAATTTATGTTTCTGATAATATTTTTCTAAAGGAGTATTTTTTAATATTCCTAACATATGAATTTTGATACCATCAATTTCTAAATTATTCAAATGTTTAACTGTTTCTATCATCATTTCTTCTGTTTCATAGGGAAGACCATTGATGATGTGAACGACAACATTAATATTTCTTTCCTTTAATTTCTTTACCATACTATCAAAATTTTCAAGACTAGAACATCTATTTATAAGTCGGCTTGTTTTTTCATGAATTGTTTGAAGTCCTAATTCTACAATTAGAAATGTTCTTTTATTAATATCTTCTAAATAGTCAAGGCATTCATCTGTAATTGAATCACTTCTTGTAGCGATAGATAGGCCAATGCAATCATCTCTTTCAATAAATGGTTCAAAACATTCTTTTAATCTTTTTAAGGGAGCATAAGTGTTAGTATTAGCTTGAAAATAAGCGATAAATTTGGCGTTAGGCCATTTTCTTTGCATCATTTTCTTTCCTTTTTCAAATTGTTCTGTTAAGCTTTCTTTAGGATTTCCTCCAAATTCACCACTACCAAGTTTAGAACAATAAATACATCCTCCATATCCTACTTTTCCATCTATATTAGGACATGTAAAATTAGCGTTGAGACTTATTTTACATACTTTAGCATTAAATTTTTCTTTATAATAATAAGTTAGAGTATGATATCTTTTATTATCGTTACTATATTTAAATTTATTTTCCATAAGTTACTCCTAAAAGTTGTAAATATTTTGCTAATTTATATTCTTTATGAAAGATTAGTTTTAGTTTTCTTGGTGATTTATTTTTTTCTAAATTACTTAAGAAAAATAATACTAAAGTTTTTGAATTTATTTTTGCTGTTAAGTCTTTTATATTTTTAATAGTTTTTTTATCAAGAGCTTCTTCTTTATCTATTTTTTTATTTAAAGCTTTGATATAACTTTTTAAACTGTAGATTTTACTTTCATCAACTTTAAATATCTTACCTAATCTTTCTATTGATGTTACAAAACTTTTGATATTATTATCTGAAATAATATCTTTGTTATCATGATAATATTTAGATAGAGAATGTTTTCTAAAAGTAAATTTATTACCTTCTAATTTTTTAAAGGCTTTCATAGTATCATTGTAGCCAAATTTCATATTAGCTTTCGCTTTTTCTTCATTAAAATTTAAGAAGAAAGATATATTATTTCTAGGCTTTATAAGTATGGTATCTACTTGTTTTGTCGGCTTCTTTTTAAAGCCTGGTGAACCTAAATCTACTACAATTATAAATTCTGCTCCTAATTTACATGCTAATTCAATGGGTAGATTATCATAATAACCACCATCGATATATTTATCACCATCTATTTCTTTCATTTTAAAGGCTGGAAAACAAGTGGCAGAAGCCATTAAATAATCAATTAGTTTGTCACTTGGTATTTCATCTTTTGTTAATATTAGTGGCTTTCTTGTTGTAAAGTTATAAGTAATTAATCCAAAATCTATTTTGCTTTTGTAAAACTTTTTTTTGTTAACATTTTCTTTAAGAATAGTTTCTATTTTCTTTATGTCCATACCACCATTTTTGATGAAGTTATTACCGAATAATTTTAGGACATCTAAATCCTTGTTTGATTTTGGTAATTGGTCAAATAAATACTCTAAGTTTAGTGTTTTCCATATTCTCCAAGCTTTAAAATATGATTTTTCACACATGAAAACACCGTTTAAGGCACCTATTGAAGTTCCTGTTACAATATCATATTTAATGTGTAAATCTCTTAAGGCTTTCCATACACCTAACTGGTAACTACCTTTAGAGCCACCACCTGATAGGACAACTGCCGTTTTCAATTAAATCACACCCCTTCACGATTTAAACGCCTATATTATATCATAGTTTAAAAGTTTTGAAAACTATGATATACTTTATATAGTTGTGAAAGGTAGTTGAGTGGTTTGGAAAATAAGAAAGTTAAGCTGAAATTAAAAAGCAATGTAAAAAAACCTTTACTTGTAGTTGGAATTATAATATTAGTTCTAATACTTATTTTAATTTTTTATTTTAACAGAATAGGTGAACTTAAAAGTTTTGGTTATAGTGAAAGTGCTGCTAAAAATATAATCTTTAAATTTAAATATTCTTATGTTATAGATATTGGTGAAAATAAAACTTTAAATGCGGCTTTTGAAAGTGATGATTATAAAGAGGAGAATCTTGATAGCTACGCTAAGATTGATTATGAAAATCAAAAACATTTAATTACTAATATAAATAAATTACTTGATAAAGGATACAGTGTAGATGAGATTTCTTTAATCATTTCTAAAGGCGATGATAAATCTGTTAGTGATTTTGTGAAGAGAGATAAAGTTAAATATATAGAAGAGTTTTTATCGGTTGATTATGCTAAGCTTGAGAATTTAGATAGATATGTTGCATATAAAGAGAAAGAAAATGATGATGCAGAGACTACAGTTTTATATGTAAATATGGATTTTGATAAAGAAGATTATGTTGATCCTATTGTTATTGATGATTTTGATGATTATGTTTTAGTTAATAAGCATAGACAACTTAGTAGTAATTATATTCCTGATGATTTAGTTACTATTGATGATGAGTATGTAAAAGTTGATGAAGAAATTGAGATAGAAAGAAATGTAGCGAAGGCCTTTTATGATATGGCAGAAGCGGCAAGTAAAGATGGAATGGAATTAATGGTTAGTTCTGGATATAGAAGTTATGCTGATCAAGAAGAGATTACTAATACATATTTAGAACTTTATGGACAAAATTATGTTGATAATTATGTAGCAAAGCCTGGTTTTTCTGAACATCAGACGGCAATGAGTTTAGATATTGCTAGTAAATCTGTAGATACTTTTGTTGAAAGTAATGAATATGGTTGGATGATGGATAATGCTTATAAGTATGGATTTATATTAAGATATCCTAAGAGTAAAGAAGATATTACAGGGTATAAATGTGAAGCCTGGCATTATAGATATGTAGGTAAGAAAATTGCTAAATATATTAAAGAACATAATATTACTTATGACGAATATTATGTAATGTTTTTAGATGATTAGTAATTGTTAATAAGGAAAAAATATGTTAATATATTGATAACAAAGATAAGAAAGAAGGTAAAAATGTAGAATGACAAACTTCTTTCTACTAGAAATAGAATAAAATGACGAATTATTTTACCTTGGATTCATATATAAAAT
>CALWAJ010000048.1 GCA_944373065.1 uncultured Bacilli bacterium | reverse complement strand
ACTACAGGCTCTGAGTCATCTGGAGCATCCTTATTTAACATTATGTCTTTCATGGTTAATTCTTCTATTGGTACCACCCGTGGTCCATATCTATCATCAGTTTCATTTCCATTTGATATTACAGGTCCTGAATCATCACTTTCTTCATTACTATTAACTTTATTCTTTAATCCTTTCATATATAAAGCTGCTGTTAATGCGGTTGTATAACCCATTACTACTTCTTTTCCATTTGCATCTTTTTGATAGATAGTATAAGTACCGTTACTATTTCTTTCAAATCTTAAAGTTTTATCAGTCCAATATTCTGATAAAATATGCTTTGCTGAAATAAAATTACCTGTTCCGGCACTATAACTATCATAAGCTATACCACCCTCTAAAACACCAAAAGCACCTGCTAAAATTGATGGATCAATGTCTTCACCCAATTCATCTTGAATACTTTTAATATAGCCTTCTATTGTATCTGCTATTAATTCTAAGTCACTAGCTTCTAATTTTAAATTTGATATAGATTCTTCCATATCATCTAACTCTTGTTCTAAAGTATTACAATCACTTTCTAAAGGCACTTGTCCTTCTATATCCCATATTTTATATGTTTCTATGGTAGATGAATAACCTTTATCATCATAAACTTGCTCTTTAGTTGTTGTTCCTGCTACTTTTTGACCATTATAACCGTTTAACGTTTCACATTGTCCTTTAATACTATTTGATGTTTCTTTAAAATCAGAAATACTTTGATTTAATGCCTGGATACTTTTTGCTATCTCTAATGCTACACCATTTAGTTCTTCTACATTTACATTATTTTGCATAATGATTACGTCCTTTCTGTTTATTTTGTATTAATGATATCTAGTTGTTTGTGTTACCGTTGCAACACTTATATATGCATCTTTGATAGAAGTTAATGCTGTTTCGACTTTAGAAAAATCCAACTCACTTTCTGTTAATTGTTTCAATCTTTCTTGTTCTTTTTTACCACTTGTTGTATTCCAGCATTCTTTTAATATCAATATTACTGAATCTAATACATCAGTTTTAGTAGTTAGAGTACCAATATTTAAATTGCTTTGACTTTCTTTAATGCTGTCTACCGCTGCTTGTACTTGTTCTTGGCTTATCTCTTTCATTTTGGCCTCCTTAATTAGAAAAAAATAATACAGTATGTATTATTTAATAAGTTCCATTACTAAGTTGATTTTCAATTTCATTACGATGTCTTTCTATTTCTTCTTGTGATTGGAACATTCCTTGTTTTAAGCGTTGACTTAATTCATCAAAATCGCTTTGTAATTTTGAAACTTTTCCTTTTATTTCATTTGTTATAGAATCAATATTTGCACTACTTAAAGCACCACTTGATTGTACTTTAGTATAAGTATCTATTGCTTCTCCAGCATTATCATCTAATACTGCAATAAACTCTTTTTCAAGATAATCTATTCCTTCTGATATTCCTAATGTTGATACATTTTTATTTCCTGCCATTATTATCACTCCTTTCTTTATTAAGCTTGATCAATTTGAATTGTTCTATTTTTAGCTTCTTCTAAATCAGCAATTCTTCCATCTAAATAAGTTATAAATCCTTGAATATCTGTTTCAGCAAAGTTTAGTAACTCATTAACTGTTTGTTGACCAGCATCAGTAGTCCAGTTAGGACTTAATTGCACCTCAACATAATCAACATATTTTGTTTTAGATGTTTGAATCGCGTCCTTAACTCCTTCTAATATTCCAATTAATTCTGTTAATTCTTCTGAGTTAAATTCTAAATTATCTGAATATGCAGCCATATCTTACCCTCCTTCTATAATTAGAATAGATTATATTTTTATTTTTAGCAATGATTTTGGCTTTTATTTACGTTTCTTTACATAAATACTAACTGGCTACCATTTCTTATATCTGTATTTTTTAGTAATTTACTTTCATTATATTCTCCTCCATTACTACGATTATAAAGATGTTCACAATAAGTTATATTATAATAATTATTACTTACTTCTATTAACCCTTTAGCAATTAAGGAACAAATTTCGCCAATTTTTCTATTTACTGGTAAAAAAACTTCATATTTTTTTTCTAATGCGGGAACATATAAATTAACTAAGACCTTATTATTCATCTTTATCACCTTCTAGTACTTTTATTCTTATTGCTTTACCACTTTTTATATTATATCCAAAGTTTGGTGGAAGAGGAAAACTTAAACTTCTAAGTGGTGTTGTTAAATTATGGACTGTAGTGTTATTTAAACCTTTTCCTATCCAAATAGCATTATTAATAGTTACAAACTGTCTAAACCAGCCTTCATAACCTATTTTCTTTAAGTTAAATAAATCAGTGTTAAAAACAAAATAAACTCTTTTTAAACTTAATACTTTAGTAAAATAACTTGTTATATCGGTTATTCCTTTTGATATGTTACTTATAAATTGTTCAGCATCTGTTATAAAAATTAAAAGTTTACTATTTAAATCTATACTTTCTATTAGATTATTGAAATTAGTAAAATCAAAGCTACTAGCATCTATGTAATTACAATTAGTAAAATCAGATTCTTGATATAGATTTTTAAAATCTAAAATAGCTATTTTAAGATTATTAATCATAGTAAGTTCTTTTATTAATAATTTGCTAAAATTACTTAATGTTTCATTATCTTCCGCATTAATTAAACTAATTAAATTCTTAGTAAAATCATAAGTTGCTATATTTAAAGTTTCTTCTTCTAAACCTATTGGAACATTTGTTATGTCTTTTAAATAATCACTAAGCATTGCTATAGTAACTTTATCTGGTAAAACAGGAATTGGCCTAGCATAAACTTGGGTGTGTGATTTTAAATAGTTACATATACTTTTTACATACTCAAGTAGTTTTTCACTCTCACAAACTTGAGCAGTTTGAAATTCATATGGATTTTCGTTTATTAAGACTACTCCTCTATTAGCTGTATCTGAAATAGTAGGAGCTTTTTTACCTAACAACATATTATATTCCACATTAGAATTTAGTTTTAATGGTATAATTTGTGGGAAATTAGTTCTAATACTTAGTCTTAGACTTCTATCACTTATTGCAGATACTATAGTATATAAACCATATTTTACACCATCACGGGTTATTTTATTTAAAGTTTGTTCTTCTTCTTCATAAGTTTCTTTAAAGTTTTCATATCCAACAAGTAAAAGAATTATAGCTGGTAATTTAGTATCAGAATGTTTTATGTAATAATCATAATTTCCATTGTAATCTTGGAATATCTTTTTTCTTTGATTTAACTCTTCTACTAATAATTTAAATAACTTTGTTACTTTTTCTTTTTCATTGACAAAGACAACATCACCTACTGATGGACTTTCTTGATAAATCTTTAGAGTTTCACTATCAAAATCTAAAACATATATATTTATCTCTTCACTTGTATAAGTTGTTATTAATGAATAAAGAATAGTATTTGTGATAGTGTTTTTTTCTGTTGTACTATAAATTATAGCATTTCCTCTGTTTACAAAATCTAAGGTTACTAGGCCTTGTTTTTGCTCTTTTGGATTGTCATACTCTCCAATTATAGGAGTTATATTATAAGCTATTTTGTTGAACTGATATTTTTTCTTTAAATCATCTATATATATTATTGATTTTAATTTATCAAGCCAAAGAGGATGGACTTTAATGTTCTCTTTTTCTGCTAGTGATGATAAATACTTAACAATATTTGGTAATTGCTCACCTTTTAATTCTAATTTATTGCTTCGTGGTACATCGATTGATTTAATACTTCTGGCAATATTATCTATAAAGTTAACACTACTATCTATTTCTTTGTAAACTTTATCTTGGGGATAATATGGGGCTCCTGCATAGGCGGCTTGTCCCATTTGAAATAGCTCATTATATCCTACTTGCAAATAGAATCTACCTGTTTCTTTGATTGTGGCGGCGTCTGGTCTTTTAATCACTTCATTAGAATCCTGAGCATCTTGAACTTTTAAACAAACTTTAAATCTTGAATTTGACCAAATTTGATCATTAACAACACCACTAGGCTTTTGGGTTGCTAATATCAAGTGAACTCCTAAACTACGTCCTATTCTTGCTGTAGATATTAGTTGGTCCATAAATTCTGGTTGATCTGTTTTAAGTTCAGCAAACTCATCTGAGATTATAAATAAATGAGATATTGGTGTATCTAATTGTTTTTCACGATAGTATTTTTGATATTTATAAATATCAATTGTTCCTTCACCTAATTTATCTCTTGCTTTATTAAATAGAGCTTGTCTTCTTTTTAACTCACTTTCTATTGATGATAGAGCACGATTAATATCAGCTGTGTCTAGATTTGTTATTGTTCCTGTTAAATGTGGCAATTTAAGACCTGTTTCTTTATTTTCAAAAGCTCCTACTAGTCCTCCTCCTTTATAATCTATTAAAAGGAATTGTACTTCATCAGGATGATAATTTATAGCCATTGATAGGATATAAGTAATAATAAATTCTGATTTACCACTACCAGTCATTCCTGCTATTAAACCATGAGGTCCTTGTTCTTTTTCGTGAAGATCTAATTTAAAGATTTGCCCATTAGTACCATAGCCAATTGGAGCGGCTAAACTAATAATAGGGTTATTAGCTTGCCATCTTTCTAAAGGATTAAGTTGTTCAATTGTACCAACATTATACATTTCTAAAAATCCTATTTGTTTTGGCAGACTGTATTCATCATCTTTATCTTTTATTGGAATATTAGCAAGAATATTTGCACATTTAAATAGATTCATTTGATTAACTAATTCTATTTGAAATGTTCTTTGTGTTTCTTTATTTAGTTCATTTTCGAAAACGCCACCATTTTTTAAATCATTAATACTTATAAAACTCTTACATTGAGTTGGTAAATTAGCAAGACTTGAATTTAATATTAAAAGACTAAATCCTAAATTTTGTTCAGCATTTAAAATTTCTTCAATAATGAGATTATCTTTAACTGTTTTATAGTCATCTGTAATGATGATGTAATATGTATCAAAGAGTTTATAGACATCTTCATTAGAATTTATTTTTGTCTCTTGTCTTGATTTTAATATTTTTTGAAGATATGATGACACTTCTTTGCTTTCATCAAAATTAGTAGAGAAAAAACGTAAGCTTTTATCACGGTTAAAGTTGTGAGGCATTAATTTCATATATTCCCAGTACTTAGCTCTACCTTCATTGGTCATAATTACAATTTTTAAATCATGATAACTGTGAAGAGCAATCATTTGTAGTATTAAGGTATCTACATATGTTTTTATATGTTCATAATGACCTATTATTGCAGTTATGTTCTTTTCTATAAATGATTCTGTAATAGGAGCTCCATCTATTTCTTTGTTTTTTTCAATTATTAAACGCATTCTTTCTTCTAATGGATCTTGGTCTACTTTAAAGTGTTCTCCTGGATAATCAATATTAATTTTTACTTTTTCTTTACCAATACCTAATCGTAAGTTTAAAAAGTCCTTTTGATGTAATTCTCTTTCCCATAATCTTCTATTTTTGTTAATTATAAAATCATAACATTCATTTGGACTTAGACTATTAGCTAATAAAATTTGTTTTTCGGTTGTAATAATTTGTTGTAACTCTTGTTCTTTTTTTGTTAGGTATTCACTATATGCTTTTTCTATTTTTTCCTTTCTTTTCTTTTGTTGTTTTCTAGTGAAATGTCTATTTAAAGTTGGCCAAAGTAGTACGCCTGTCAACATGGATATAGATATAGCTATTGTTGGGAGAATACTATAAAAACTACGGGTTCCTGATTGAAAAGACATAAAGGCCACTATAAGCATAACAAAGGAAACTGATCCCATAGTAAACATTGGCCCTATAGTCATAATGAGTGGCGTTTCATCTTGTTCTGTAACATTAGGATGAGGATCAATTTTAAAGTTTCTAGGTTCTAATATTTCTGTAAAACGTGGTAATCTAACAAAATAATCATTATCTTCATACAATTCTGTTTCTAATTCATCTTCATCTGTTGGAATATTTTCTGTCTTTTTATTTTCTGTTTTTTCTTTAAGTATATTAGCATTAACAATTACAGAATTTAGTGGATTATTAATTGTTAGTTGATTACCTAATACAATTATTTTTAATCCCATTATAAAAATAATATCACCATGGTTTAATATTGTTGGTTGCGAAGGGATGATTGCTTTATTATTTATAAAAGTGCCATTTTGACTATTCAAATCCGTAATAATCCAGGTGTTGTTTTTAAATTCTAATTTAGCATGATGTTGTGATGTTAATTGATTCTGATAGCAAATAATATTATCATTACCACTACCAATGGAAAGGCTATAATTGTTAGATAACATAAAATTCTTTTTTGTTTCATCATTTAGTGGTGAAACATAAAGAATGAGATATCCTTCTTGATTTTTTAATTTTAGTAAGGAAAAACTATATGCTTCTAGAATTAATTTATTAGTTGGTTGATTGTTATTTAATATACTAACACTTTTATTACTATAGGCTACCCAATGACCTTCTTCTTCTTGTATATTTATAATTTTCTTTTCTTGATTCTCATCATCTATATCTGAAATCCAATAACTACCATATACTTTTTGTGGTAAGGTAAAACTTATTAATCTACTTTTATCTATAATGTATACTATCATAGCCTACCTCCTATTATGCATTAATTATAAATTGTTTTTAACATTTTATCAAGATGGAGATAGGCTTTATTTTAATTATTTATTTCTATTTCTAAATGTTCTTTGTCAGAGATTAAAGGAGTATTTAAAATTCTAAACTTCTTATCATTATAAAATAAGTATCTTAACTCATCAAAGTTTTTATTGGGAGCTAACATTAAAGTTGCAAGGTCATCTAAGTCTTTTAAATCCTCTTTAGTAAGATTAAAGAACTCATTATCATCATCTATATAACTAGGCATGAAAAGATAAGATATTTCATCTCCCATAAGGGCATGAAAATCAAAGAAAAGAGTGTATGCTAGCATATTTAATCCTTGAAAGGATGAGCCATGTACATACTTATTTATATCATCTTTACCACTTCTAACATTAAGCCAGACTTCGGCAATCCAAGCAAAGTTTTTATGAGGCATATCTGTGTGATCTGTACCACTGTTTTGGTCTGGATCGCAAGTTATCCACCTATTCTCAATTTCATTATAATATTTTATAATCCAGTAATCTATATACTTGCCGTCATTAGTGTAATAGGTAGCAAAACCGCTGCGAACTCTACAAGGTATTCCTTTCGCTTTTAGAATAGATGCAAGTAGTACAGCTACATAACGGCAGGTTATAACTACTTTATGTCTTATTTCTCTATTTTTAGTAAAACCTCTTTCATCTTGTCTAAATAGT
The DNA here is from genome assembly GCA_944373065.1 of uncultured Bacilli bacterium. Classification (GTDB taxonomy): domain Bacteria; phylum Bacillota_I; class Bacilli_A; order RF39; family UBA660; genus Onthousia. The sequence goes on along the minus strand of CALWAJ010000048.1, from coordinate 2,584 downwards.
TCTGCTGTTATGGCAGGGGCAGTTAGTAAGATATCATCATGACTAATATATTTCCACCAAGGATACTCTTCAGAAACATGGTCATGACTTTTACCTTGTTCTAGCTGTTCTTTTCTACTTCTTCTAAGCTCTTTTCTATGAATTGTTTGAGATAAAATTAAATCTGTTAACTCTTCCATATCATCTGGTAAACTTTTATAGTACTCTTTATATGGCTCATAATTAGTATACATACTGGTTTTTAAATAAAACTTTAACATTTCTTCATTCATAAAAATAACCTCCATATTTATTATAGAGGTTTAATATATTTAAATCTTTACTTTTATACAATGGAAAAAGTCATGTTAAAGGGAACCAAATTTCTACATAATTATCATAATATATTTCAAGATAGTTTTTTTCTTTTAATTTATAGTTTAGACTAGGTAAGTAGATATCTTCTGTATTATTTATATAGTTATTAATATCAAGAGCCTTAAACGAGGAGGTTGTGATTACAAACCAACTTGATGAGGATATAGTAAATATTGAAGCATTAGACCATTTTTCTTCTAAACCAATATGGTAATAAAATTCTTCAGTATTATTCTTTATAAGTTCTGATATTCCATAACGTTTTTTAGGATTTTTAAATTCTTTATTTTCAGCTTTTATATTTTTCCAAAAATTTTCAATAAGACTAGCGTTATTATTGATAGGAAATAAGTTTTTTATAGTATATAAAGTAAATTTTTTATTATATACAATCTTATATTTTATATCGTCTTTATTTGTATAATTGGATTTAAAATGTAGAACTGGATAAATTTTAGATGCCTTACCATTCTTAACTTCTTTAGGTGTTACATTATGAAAAGATATAAAACTTCTTGTAAATGATGAAGGATTTGTATAGTTATATTTATATGCAACATCAATTACTTTCATATTATTATGTAAATCTTTCGCTGCTAAAGTTAATCTTCTATATCTTACATATTCTTTCATTGTAATTCCTGTTAAAAGTTTAAATAATTGTTCAGCAATATAAAGATTAGTACCTAATATTTTCGCAGTATAGTTATAATCTATTTTCTCGTTTAGATTATTTTCTAAGTAATTGATAACTTCGTTTAGCTGTTTATAAATATTCATAATATAACACCCCAATATTAGTATAACAAAAAAAGACTTATATTTTAAGAAAAGTCTTTGTATAAAAATTATATATTATCCCTTTGTTTCGGTGATTTCCAATGATAACATTTCTAACTTTGTATATGTTTGTCCACCACCTGAAGCCAATTTATATACATTATTCTCTTTATCATATTTTAAAACTTCTCCTGATAGGCCAACGATATTAGAGCCATCAATTCTTACCCGTGAATTTTTAGGAATAACTATATCCATTTCTTTGTCAATAATTTCACCTAAATTTTCTGTAGGCGTTAAAACTTTTATTTTACCATCTATAAGAGCTTTAGCTGTATCTGACATATTATTATATATATCACTTTTATCGCCTTTTCCAAGTATATCTGCATCTGCATAAGCTTTTATTTCCTTAGTAACATTATCATCTAATTGATTAGCTGTTATATATGTAGTATCTGATTTTTCAATAAATGGTTCTCTTGGATTATTTACTTCTGAAGGTTCATCATCAGGTATATTTGTAGGTTTATTTTCTGTACCATCTACAATTGTCTTTAAATTCTCAAGATATTCATTAACAGCTTCTGCAGTTGTATATCCCATTGCTGTATAGGTGCCATCTTCATTTATTTTTGAAATCAGATAGGTGCCATTTTCTTGCAATTCAAACTTTAGAGGTTTATCTGTCCAATAAGTGGTTAAAATATTAGTAGATACTATAAAATTGTTATTAGCAGCATCTTCTGCGTTGTTTGCTATTTTACTGCTTCCATTTTCTCCTAATAAAGTGTTAAATGCACTTACTAACTGTTCTGGGTTAGCTTTATTTCCAAGTTCTTCTTGTGAAGATATAATTGTATTTTGATATAAATCTGGAATAATATCAACAACTTCAGTAGCTATATCATTTATATTTGCAGTATTTAAATTATAGTTTCTTACTGTTTTTTGTTCAATATTTGTCAATTGGCTAGCAACATTATTAGCAACCTTTATAGTTTGTGAAATATTACTTTTAAATTCTGGGCTTTTTATCTTATCCATATATCCTCCTTTTAGATAATTAATAAAATAGTTATTTCAATGTAAGTTTAGCATAATATCCAGTAATGTCAATAGCAAGAACATAGGAAATATAATTTATTTTGCTCTTATAGACAAAAAAGATTTGTTTAAAAATCTTTTATAAAAAAAAATAGTAAGCAACTTCCTATTTTCGCATACACTATCGTCGGCGTTAAGTGGCTTAACTTCTGTGTTCGGGATGGGAACAGGTGTACCCCACTTGCTATCGTTACTTACTAAAATATAGAGAAATAATTCTCTGAAAACATAGATATTGTGTTCATCAAATTTATTAAATAGGGTTAAATCCTCGATCTATTAGTACTGGTCAGCTCAACATGTCGCCATGCTTCCACCTCCAGCCTATCAACCAGATAGT
>CALWAJ010000047.1 GCA_944373065.1 uncultured Bacilli bacterium | reverse complement strand
TAAAATCAATACAAATAAAATTAATTTGTCAACAAGGAAATTGGAATAAATTTTCTCGCTAATGTTTAACTTTTTTTTGAGACATTTTCAAAAGTTATTGACAATATTCTCATTATTAGTATATTCAATTTTTTTGTTTCTACCCTTAATTTTATGTCCAGGAAATAAACTTATTCTAAAATTCTTTTCCTTTAAATGGGGCAAAACTTTTTTTACTATATTTCTATCCTTATATGAATTATAAAATGTATTAACAATTAAATTAGCAAGTTGTATTCCATAATTAGTAGCAGAATCATAATAAGTTACTTTAAAATTAAAGTTTTCTAAACAAAATTCAATTTTTAAATACATTTCTAAATTATTCAAATCACCTACTCTTATATTTCTATTATCTACACTTAATATAAATTCAATATTTTCATTTAATTGATCCAAATTAAGTAATGGTAATATACAATCTATAAATAATAATTTAACTGCATAATTAAAAAATATATTAGAAGCTATAATTTCTTTTTTCATAGATGACTTTTCAAATATTTTAGCACATCCATAAAATGTATCAATATCTTGAATACTTTTAAAAATTTCTATCTTTTCTAAATCACTCATATCATATGATTTAATTTCTTTTTTTAAATCATTTTTTTCTTGTCTTTAATAGATTTATTTATCTTCTTATATTTCGATGTTATTTTATCTTTTACAAATGTAAAATAACCACCAACTGCAAAATATTTTGTCTTACTATTTTTATGAATAGAACCACTTTCATCTAAATATACATATATTCTCATAAGCCCGTTACCTCCTGTAAGAATATAATAACACAAGCAAATATCAAAATCTATACAAAAAGAAAAAGTACTGATTAAACAGTACTTTAGAAACAATAGATTAACGTTTACTAAATTGTGGAGCACGTCTTGCTTTCTTAAGACCTGGTTTCTTACGTTCTTTCTTACGTGCATCACGAGTAATAAATCCTTCAGCTTTCAAAACCTTACGGAAACTATTCTCAGAATCTGCTGGAGTAGATGCATCATATTGTAATAATGCTCTAGTAATTCCTAATCTAACTGCACCAGTTTGACCAGAAAATCCACCACCACTTACATCTGCATCAACATCAAACATATCACGAGTATTAGTAACATCAAGTGGTTGAGTTAAATCCATAACTAAAGTTGGATATGGGAAATATTCATTAACATCACGACCATTGATAGTAATTTTACCAGTTCCTGCTGTAAGTCTTACTCTTGCAACACTAGTCTTTCTTCTACCAGTTCCAGTATATACTTTTTTCTTATCTGCCATAATAAACCTCCCTATACATCCATCTCGCTAGGTTTTTGAGCCATATGTTTATGGTCACTACCTGCATAAACAAATAATTTCTTATACATCGCTCTACCTAAACGATTCTTTGGTAACATTCCTTTAACAGCCTTTTCAACCATTTCTTCAGGATACTTCTCGATCATTTCTTTAGCAGTTCTAGTTCTTAATCCACCTGGATACTGAGAATGACTATAATACTTCTTATCTTCTAACTTATTACCAGTAAGTAATACTTTAGAAGCATTAATAATAATTACATAGTCACCACAATCAATATGAGGTGTATAAGTAGCTTTATGCTTACCGCGTAAGATATGAGCAGCCTTACTAGCTACACGACCTAAAGGTTTTCCTTCAGCATCGATAACGTACCATTTACGTTCTACTGTTTCTTTCTTTTGCATATAACTTTTCATAATTTTCTCCTTTACTAAACTACTCAAACATTCCCAGTGTTTAAGTCTTAGTGGGGATATAAAATGTACCGATTAAAATTATAGCAGTGTTTACTACTAAAGTCAATCATTTTATTTCAAAATATTTGTTGATATAATAAGAAAAATAGGAGTGTAATATGATAAGAGTACTTAAAGAAAACAAGAAAACAATTTTTCTATTCATATTCTTTTATATATTAATATTTTGTTTTAATTTCTTTAGACCCATAGACTTAGATTTAATGTGGAATTATGGCTTTAGTCAAAATGTTAGCAAAGGTTTAATAATGTATAAAGACTTTAACATGGTAATTACCCCATTATATCCAGCTTTAACTGGATTATTTATGAAAATACTAGGTAATAATATGATAGTTTTTTATCTTATAAATTCACTCTACGCTTTACTAACACTAATTATAGTATATAAACTAGATAAAAAAATTATTTTTCCATTCTTCATTTATTTTTTATTTGATACCACCCCAGGATATAATACATTAACAATTTTATTTACATTTTCACTAATATATTTAGAAAAAAATAAAAAAAGTGATTATTTAATAGGATTTATTATAAGTCTTGCTTTCTTAACAAAATCAAGTATTGGTATTTTTCTAGCACTACCTACTCTATATTATATAAGAAAGCCAAAAAAGATAATAAAAAGAATAATTCCTATCATAATAACAAATATAATAGTAATAGGATACTTTTATTTTAATAATGCTTTATTTGATTATATTAACTACGCTTTTCTAGGACTATTAGATTTTAGAAGTGGTAATGGAAACTTTAATATCATAACAATAATTGATTTTTTAATAGTAATATATATTATTAGAGAATATCTTAAAACCAAAGATTTTGAAATACTTTATGTCCTTGCTTTTATGATAATGGCTTATCCTTTATTTAATATAAGTCATAGTCTGACAGCAATTATTCCTTTAGTTTATTACCTATTAAAAAAACACCCTAAAATAACAAAATTGTTCTTAAAAGCTGCACCTATATTTATTATAATCCCAATAGCTTCTCTAATTATAAATTATGCTATCTGCAAGCCAAGATATGATGACAGACTATTTAAATATCGTTATTTACAAGATGAATATATGTCTGACATTGATGCTTTAAAAGATTATTTTCATAATAAATATGATAATGTTTACTTTTTCTTAATGGAATCATATTTATATAAACTTACTTTAGACATTCCAATCAATGAATATGATTTAACTCTAAAAGGTAATATGGGCTATGACGGTGAAAATAAAATGATAGAAAAAATAAAGAAGATTAAAAAAGGAAGCATTATTATTGTAGCAAATGAATTTCAAGAAACAACTAATGAAATGCTAAAAACTCAAGCTAGCAAAAAAATATATAACTATATAACTAATAATTATAGTTCTATTGGGCAATTCCACAAATTTAAAGTATATATAAAATGATTACAGAATAATAGACAAAACATTAAAAATAGTGTATAATCTATATCGGTTAGTTCTTCGGGTTTAAATAAAAGAAAGGAGAAATAATGAATAAAAAGTCAGAAGAAACAAAAATAATTGTTTTAGGTGGCTTAGGAGAAGTAGGAAAAAACATGTATTGTGTAATGCATGAAGATGAAATTATTGTTATAGACGCGGGAGTATCTTTTGCAGAAGGAGAACTATTAGGTATAGATTATGTCCTTCCAGATTACTCATTTTTACAAGAAAACGAAGATAAGATTAAGGCACTACTTATTACTCATGGTCATGAAGACCATATTGGAGCAATTCCTTTTTTATTAAGAAGTGTAAAAATTCCTGCTATCTATGCCCCTAATCAAGCTAAAGAATTAATTAAATTAAAATTAGAAGATAGAAATATTAGATATGATAATTTATTTGTTTATGACGAAAACACAAAATTAAAATTCAAACACATGGAAGTAGAGTTTATTAGAACAACTCACTCTATTCCAGACTCACACGGTATTGCTATTACAACACCAAATGGTAGAATTGTTACAACAGGAGACTTTAAATTTGACCTAACTCCTATTGGACCAATGGCAGATTTATATAAAATGGCTAAAATGGGTGAAGAAGGTGTTGACTTATTAATAAGCGATAGTACCAATGCCTTAAATGAAGGAATGTCTATTAGTGAATCACGAGTTGATGACGCTATTATAGATATCTTTGATAAATACAAATATAATCGTATTATAATTGCAACTTTTGCTTCTAATATTTATAGATTAAAACATATCTTTGAATCATGTTATCAACATGGAAGAAAAATATGTGTCTTTGGACGCAGTATGGAAAATAACATTGATATTTCTATTAAAGGTGGATATATCGATCATAAAGAACTATTAGTAACACCAGAAGTTGCTAACACTCTAAAACCTGGAGAAGTAACAATTCTTTGTACTGGTTCTCAAGGAGAACCTTTAGCAGCCTTATCAAGAATCGCTGATGGAACACATAAACAAATTAAATTAAGACCAGATGATATTGTAATATTCTCATCAAGTGCTATTCCTGGTAATGCACTAAGCATTCATAAAACAATTAATAAGTTATATTTAAAAGGTGTTAAAGTCTTTACTAATATGACAATGAATAACTTACACACCTCAGGTCATGCTAACCAAGAAGAGTTAAAGTTAATGATTAGATTATTAAAACCTAAATACTTAATGCCATTCCATGGAGATTATAGAATGTTAAAACAACATGCAAATCTTGGAATAGATTGTGGCATACCTAAAGAAAATACTTTTATCTTAAAAAATGGGGATAGTCTAATTTTAAAGAATCATAAAATTACTAGAGGAGAAAGTTATCCAAATAGTGATATTTATGTAGATGGTAATAGAATTGGTGAAGTAGGAAGTGCTGTTATAAGAGATAGAAAAATAATGGCTAGTGATGGTATATTAGTTGTAATTGCCAATATTGACTCTAAAGAAAGAGTATTATTAACAAAACCTAATATTACAACGAGAGGATTTATCTTAGTAAATGAGAATGAAGAACTAATTAAAAAGATTGAGAAAGAAGCAACTAAAGTTATTACAGAGAAATTAAATGATAAAAAAGCATCATTTACTGATATAAAAAATCAACTTAGTCTAGATTTAATACCATTTATCTTAAATCTAACAGGAAGAAGACCTCTCATTTTACCAATAATTTTAGATATAAAAAATAGAACTCAAAAATAATGAGTTCTATTTTATTTTGCTTCTTCAACAGCTCTAGTTTCTCTAACAACTGTAATTTTTATTGTTCCAGGATAATTTAAAGTAGATTCAATTTTCTCTTTAATATCACGAGCTACCCTATGTGCTTCTAAATCATCAATCTGATCAGGTTCAACTATAACTCTAAGCTCTCTTCCTGCTTGCATAGCATATGCTTTAGAAACACCATTTATATCATTAGCAACTTCTTCTAACTGTGTTAATCTCTTAACATAATTTTCCAAAGAATCATTTCTTGCTCCTGGCCGTGATGCAGAAAGAGCATCAGCAACAGCAACTAACGAAGAAATAACTGAAGTAGATTCTTCATCACCATGGTGAGAAGCAATAGCATTGATAACAACTTCATTTTCTCCATATTTTTTAGCAAGTTCAACTCCTATACTTACATGACTTCCTTCGATTTCATGGTCAACTGCTTTACCAATATCATGTAAAAGTCCTGCTCTTTTAGCAAGAGTAACATCTTCACCAATCTCTCCTGCTAACAATCCTGAAAGATTAGCTACTTCTAATGAATGTTGCAAAGCATTTTGTCCATAACTAGTTCTAAAGTGAAGTCTTCCAATTATCTCTATTAACTCTGGAGCCATTTTTGTAATACCAAGTTCAAACAAAGCATTATTTCCATATTCTATAATCTTCTCTTTAGTCTCTTTACATACTTTATCATAAACTTCTTCTATTCTTGTAGGATGAACTCTACCATCTTTTATTAAAGTCTCTAAAGTTAATCTTGCCATTTCTCTTCTTAAAGGATCAAAACTAGATAAAACAACCGCTTCTGGAGTATCATCAATAATAAGATCAACTCCCGTAATAGCCTCTATTGTTCTAATATTCCTACCTTCTCTACCTATTAATCTACCTTTCATATCATCATTAGGTAAACTAACAACTGTAACCGTCTGGTCACTAGCAATATCAGCAGAATATTTCTGCATTGCTGTAACTATCAATTCTTGTGCTTTAGAAACAGCAGTCAATTTCGCTTCATTTTCTTGTTCACTAATATAAACAGCAATTTCTCTACTCATTGATTCTTTTACTTTTTTCATAATCAAATCATGAGCTTTTTCTTTACTATATCCTGAAATATCTTCAAGCAAAGCAATTTGTTCTTTTTTTATTTCCTCCACTTTTGCTTCTTTTTCTTGAATTTCTTTTTGTCTTTGAATCATCTTTTCTTCTCTATCATCTAAAGTAGCTTCCCTTTTTTGACACAATTCATCTCTTTTATCTAAACTACTTTCTCTTTGTAATAGTTTATTTTCATTATCTTTAAGTTCCTCTTTCTTTTCTTTGATATCTTTCTGGGCTTCCATCTTCATCTGATAATTTTTCTCTTTCGCTTCCATAACAGCATCTCTTTTAATCTTATCAGCATTACGATTCGCATCTTCTAACATTTTATCTATCTTTTTAGAAGTTGTCCCTTCTCTTAAATAGGCAACTAAAAAAGTTAATCCAAAACCAATAATTAATCCAAAAAATATAAGTAAAATGGAGAATAAAATTTGTTCCATATTATACCTCCATTAGATATATACTTTAAATAAAAATCTAAACTATAATCTATTTATATTGTAAGTTTTAATTCTTCACTTGTCAAGGAAAGATAAAATAAGGGTAATGTAAGTATCTTATTTATATTTATATTTATCTTTTTATTTACAATTGTTCTTATGGGAGACAGTGATATCAATGATTAAAGTAAATATTGAAGAATTATTAAAACAAAATAAGAGAAGTAAATACTGGCTATGTCAAAGAATGAATATAACTTCAAGGAATTTAAATCGTATCATTAGAGGAGAAACAACTTCTATTTCTTTTAAATATATAGAAGAAATATGTATATTATTAAACTGTACACCTGGTGATTTACTTACAATAACAACTAATGAAAAAGAAAAAATTGTACTTTAAAAGGAGCCTATGACTCCTTTTTATTTAAATTGATTCCATAAAAGTCTCTAACTTTCTCTTCAATTTCATCTCTTAATTCACTTTTTTCTTTAAGTAAAAGTTTAACATTTTCTTTTCCTTGTCCTAATTTTTCACCATTGTAAGAGTACCATGCTCCAGTTTTTTCAACTACTCCAGCTTCTACTCCTAAATCAATAAGTTCTCCTTCTTTAGAAATACCTTCCCCATACATTATATCGACAACAGCACTTTTAAAAGGAGGTGCTACTTTATTTTTAACAACTTTAACAGTAGTCTTATTACCAATTACCTTATCGCCAATCTTTAACTGTTCATTACGTCTAATATCAAGTCTTATTGTTGAATAAAATTTTAAAGCTCTACCACCTGGAGTAGTCTCAGGATTACCAAACATAACCCCCACTTTTTCTCTTAACTGATTAATAAAAATAGCAATTGTATTTGTCTTATTAATAGTACCAGATAATTTTCGCAAAGCTTGAGACATAAGTCTAGCTTGTAATCCTACGTGAGAATCACCCATCTCTCCATCTATTTCAGCTTGTGGAACTAAAGCCGCTACAGAGTCTATTACCACTATACTAATCGCACCACTCCTAACTAAGGCCTCACAAATTTCTAAAGCTTGTTCTCCCGTATCAGGTTGTGAAAGAATTAAATCATTAGTATTAACTCCTAACCTCTTAGCATAAATAGGGTCAAGAGCATGTTCTGCATCAATAAAAGCTGCTCTTCCTCCTGCTTTTTGCACTTCAGCAATCGCCTGCAAAGCAAATGTTGTTTTACCACTAGACTCTGGTCCATATATCTCTATTATCCTACCTTTAGGATATCCTCCAATACCAAGAGCAATATCTAGACTTAAACATCCACTAGAAATAACATCCATCTTCATGTGCGGATTATCTCCAAGTCTCATAACCGCTCCTTTACCAAATTGTTTTTCTATATCAGCTAAAACACTTTCTAAATTTTTATCTTTACTTACTGTTGATTTACTCATAACTTCCTCCTAAAAATTAATTACAACACTATTTTATAAGGTAAAAAATAAAAAGTCAAGTACTTTTTCGAACAAAAGTTTGCGAATTTTCGTAATTCATTTATTTTTTACTTCAAAAATTAAAAATTGAGCAAAAAAAAGAAGAAATTTAATTTTCTTCCTTAGGCCCTAAAATCAACTTCTTATTAAGATTGAAATATTCTACCATAGAAATTATTGACATAATAGTAGCAAAATAAATTAAGAAATCAGACACTCTTATATTCCAAATTTCAAATGGTAAATTATAGAAAAATGTTAAAACTAAACCAGTCATCATAGAAGCTGTTTTAATCTTTCCAGATTTTATAGCAGCAACAACTTTTCCTTTACTAGAAGCTTGCATTTTAATAGCATCGACAATTGTATCTCTAAAGATAATGATAACCGGAACAACTACAGGTATAAAACCTTTATAAGCTAATATAATTAAAGCTGTATTAACTAAAGCTTTATCTGCAATAGCATCTAACATTTTTCCTAAATCTGTTACTTGATTATTTTTTCTAGCTAAATAACCATCTAAAAAATCAGTTAAACTAGCAACCAAAAATATAACTCCAGCAATTATATATTCAAGTTTCATATTAATACCAGCAACTTGAATAACTGGAAATTCTACTCCAATAGAGTAAAACGGAAATATAAGAATTATTATCATTATAATAGTAAAAATAATTCTCATAAATGTTAACTTATTAGGCGTATTCATAAACCTCTATTCCTTTCAACTCACTACTCATAACGGGATCCCTATTTATAGTTTTAATAACAATTATAGAAATGATAATCGCTAACACAAAAATAATAAATGCTAATACGAAAGGTAATTTTTTTATCTTACGTTTATATTCTTTAGTATAAGGTGATTTAACTTTTTTAGTTTTAGCTTCTTCTAAAGAAGCTTCTTTCTTCTTCTGAGCCTCCATTATATCATCAAGAGATATTTTAGAAGTATGTTCAAATAAAAAATCGTTAAATTCATCTTGCACTTTCATAGGATCAAGTCCTAAATATTTAGCATACTCTTTAATCAGTTCTTTTAAGTAATAAACATCTTTAAAAGCTCTAATATTAGCACTCTCAATATTTTCAAGAAGCAAAACATCAACTTTCAAATCAGATGCAACTTCAAGAAGACTAACACCATTACTACGTCTAACGTCTTGAAGATATTCTCCTAATTCTTTCATTTTTCACCTCTAACAAATAATTAATACTTAATAAGCCATGTTCTGTACCTATCTCTAGGTGACAAGTATCTATCTACTATTTCTAGTCCTTAGAAAGATTCATTTCTCTTATCTAAAGCTCCCCTACCATAATTTGGGTTTCTCACTCGTGGGGTTTACCTCGTTTCACTTTTTAGTTTCCCAAAAAATCGTCACTGTGGCACTGTTTAAGAACACCATAGATTACTCCTTAGGTATTCTTATTGCCGTTAGTGTCTAAGACACTACCTTAAGTTATTTTTTCCTTAAGCACGAACACTACATTCAAATCTCAGAATGTGTGAGCATGGACTTTCCTCTAGAATAAAAATTCCAGCACTTGTCTAAAGTACTAATTACTATCATCATTTCTACCATAGACATCTTTTTCAAGTTGACTTAATCTTCTCAAGATATCAAGGTTATTAAACTCTGCTGTATCAGTACTGCTCTTCTTAGCAATCTCTGCATTCATCCTAGCATTTCTAAGATCTTGTTTCAAAGTCATAATCTCTCTTAATAACTCTGCTTTCTCTTTTTCTAAACTATCAATTATAGAAAAAAACTGCTCATAATCACTAATAATTACATCAAGAAACTGATCAACTTCTTTAAGTCTATAACCTCGTGTATCAATTTTAAAATCTTTCTCTAAAATTTCTTGAGGTGTGAGCGTAATTTTATTCTGATACATATAAATCACCAATCCCTTTACACTCTTATTTTAGAAAAGATATCTTATTTTGTCAAT
>CALWAJ010000046.1 GCA_944373065.1 uncultured Bacilli bacterium | reverse complement strand
TAAAACCTCGCTTTCTATTGTTTGTTCGTTAATTCAATTATAAAGCTTTTTTAGGTTTTTAACCGTTTTTTTATTTTATAATGGTTTCTTTCATAAATCTCCACACTTTGGAAACACTATCATTTGAAACAATAGTTTTGACAAATAGTAATTTATATAGTATACTTATAGACAAGAAAGGAGTGGGAATTAGATCCCACTCTTTAATTTGTAAAGGAGGAGTTATGGAAAACAAAGTAAAAGAATTGTTAGATGATAAAATAAAAGACTTAAATTTATTTGTAAGTAGTGTTTATTATTCTAACGAAGAAGGAGTTAAGACTTTAAATATTGAACTTGATAGTAATGAGGTAATTGACGTTAATAAAATAACAGAAGCGACAAAAATAATTAATCCAATTATGGATGATAATAATTTATGTGATGATATAGATGTATTAGATATACATTCTAAAGAAAAAGGAGATGAGTAAAGTGAATGGAAAAGAATTTCTTAGAGCTGTTGATTTAGTCGTTAAAGAAAAAAATATTGATAAACAAATAATATATGATGCAATGATTCAAGCTTTAACTAGTGCTTATAAGAAAAATGCTAAAAGTAAAAATAATAATGTTAAAGTTACTATTAATGAGAAGACTGGAGATATTAAAGTGTTTTCTTACTTAACAGTAGTACCTGATGATAAGATGACTAAAGAAGAGTATGAGGATGCTTTATTTGAAAAATATGCTTTAGATGAGGATTTAGATACTGATACTAAAGAAGAAGAGAAAAAAGAGTTAGAAAAGGAAGAAAAAGAAGAAGAGAAGATTAGTTTCTTTAATCCTAGCTGTGAAATTAAATTAAGTGATGCTAGAAAGATTGATAAGACTCTTAATATTGGAGATACTATTGATACAGAAGTAACACCTAAAGATTTTGGACGTGTTGCTACTTCTACGGCTAAACAAGTAGTTATTCAAAGAATTAGAGAAGCTGAAAGAAATAGTATTAACGATGAATTTGGTGATAAACAAGATGAATTACTTGTTGGAACAGTGGCATTAGAGGATACAGATAACTATTTTATAGATTTAGGACGTACTAATGGTATATTACCTAAAAAAGATATTATACCTGGTGAACATATTAAAATGGGGAGCCAAATAAAAGTATATGTTAGTAAAGTTGATAATAGTGGACGTAATATCTTTATCCTTTTAAGTAGAAGACATTATGGGTTCGTTAAAAGATTATTTGAACATGAAATACCAGAGCTTGCTGATGGAACAGTACTTTTATATAGTGTAGCAAGAGAAGCTGGAGTTAGAAGTAAAGTTGCAGTATATTCAGAAAATCCTAAAGTTGATCCAATAGGAGCTTGTATTGGGGAAAAAGGAAGCCGTATTGCTAATATAATAAATGAATTAAATGGTGAGAAAGTAGATATAGTTAAATACGATAGTGATCCTGCTGTTTTCATTGCTAATGCTTTAAGTCCTGCAAAAGATTTAACGGTTTTAATTACTGATGCTAAGAAAAAAGAAGCTTTAGTTATAGCAGATGGAGATAATTATTCACTAGCAATAGGTAAGAGAGGTTTAAATGCTAAACTTGCTACAAAACTTACTAAATATAAAATAGATATTAAGACAAGTGAACAAGCTAAAGAATTAGGTATTAGTATTAGAGCAGAATAGGAGGTATTATGAAACAAAGAAAGATTCCTCTTAGAACTTGTGTTGTTACAGGTGAGAAGTTAGATAAAAGAGAACTGTTAAGAATAGTTAGAGATAAAGATAAAAATGTAAAAGTTGATTTAACTGGAAAAATGAATGGTAGAGGTGCATATATTAAAAAAGATGTTAATGTTTTAAATGAGGCCATTAAGAAAAAGAGTTTAGAAAGAAAATTAGAATGTACAATTAGTGATGAGGTATATGATGAAATAAGAAAAATATTAGAAAAATGAAAGAGGTGATTTTATGACTATAAGAGAGTATGCAGAAGATGTTAGTAGAAGTGTTGAAGATATAGTTAAATATATGGAGAGACTTGCTATGGATGTTAGTGATCTTGATAGAGTTCTTAGTGATGAAGAGATAATACTTCTTGATAATTCTTTACAAGATGAAGAAGATTATGTTCCTGATGAAGAGATGGTTAGTGATTTTCTACTAGATGAAAAAGCAGAACAAATCGCTTATGATAGTAAACTTACTGATGATAAAGAGATTGTTAGTAAAGTTAAACCTAAAAATAATAAAACGCAAGTTAAAAATAATGAGTTTAAGAAAGAAAGAAAGAAAATATATAAACATAAAGAAAAATTACAGAGTAATGAACAAAAACTTGAAGATAATGTCCTTGTTTATAAAGAAGGTATGACAGTTAGTGATGTTGCTACTTCTTTAGATGTTCCAGTTGGACAGGTTATTATGAAACTAATGAATCTTGGAATAATGGCAACTGCTAATAATTCTCTTAGTTATGATGATGTATCTTTGCTTGCATTAGACTTTGATAAAGTAGTTAAGAAAGAAGAAGCGACAGATATTTCTAATTTTGAAAATTATGAAATAGAAGATAAGATAGAAGATTTACAAGAAAGACCACCTGTTGTTACAATTATGGGACATGTTGATCATGGTAAGACAACTTTACTAGATTATATTAGAAAAAGTAATGTAGCTAGTGGCGAAGCTGGAGGTATTACTCAAGAAATTGGAGCTTATCAAGTTACTTATAATAATAAAAAAATTACTTTTATAGATACACCAGGACATGAAGCTTTTACAGAAATGAGAGCAAGAGGTGCTAGTGTTACAGATATTGTTATTATTATTGTAGCAGCAGATGATGGTATTATGCCACAGACAAGAGAAGCAATTGATCATGCTAAAGCTGCTTCTGTTCCTATTATTGTTTGTATTAATAAAATAGATAAGCCAGGGGTTACTGATGCTGATATAGATAGAATTATGACAGGACTTGTTGAAGCTGGTCTTACACCTGAAGAGTGGGGTGGAGATACTATTATTAATAAAATATCTGCTTTAACAGGAGAAGGTGTTGATTCTTTACTTGAAAACATTTTGTTAATTGCTGAAATGCAAGAGTTGAAAGCTAATCCTAATCGTTATGCAACTGGAGCTGTTTTAGAAAGTAAAATGGATAAGCATGTTGGAGCTTTAGTAACTTTATTAATTCAAAATGGTACTTTAAGACTAGGAGATCCTATTGTTGTAGGTACAGCTTTTGGTAAAGTTAGAACTTTAAAAAATGATTTAGGTAAAGATATTGTAGAAGCTTCTCCATCTATGCCAGTAGAAATTACAGGTTTATCAACTGTTCCTAATGCGGGAGATAAATTTATGGCTTTTGAAACAGAAAAACAAGCTAGACACATTGCAAGTGATAGAGCATTAAGAGAAAAAGAAGCTGATACTAATAGAACAGGAATGAGTTTAGAAGAGCTTTTTGGACAAATTAATGAAGGTTTAAAAGAAATTAATGTAATATTAAAGACTGATACTAATGGTAGTTTAGAAGCTGTTAAATCTTCTTTAGAGAAAATAGAGGTAGAGGGAGTTAAGATTAATATTATAAGAGGAGCAGTAGGAGGTATTACTGAAAGTGATATTGTTCTAGCTCAAGCTTCTAATGCTATTATTATTGGGTTTAATGTTAGAGGTAATAATAAAGTTGTTGATCTTGCTAAAGAATATAATATTGAGATTAGACTTTATGATATTATTTATAAAGTAGTTGAAGATATGGAAAGTGCCATGAAAGGTATGCTTGAACCTATATATGAAGAAAAAGTTACTGGTACTTTAGAAGTTAGACAATTATTTAAATTCTCTAAAGTGGGAATGATAGCAGGATGTCATGTAATGTCAGGTGTTGTTAAAATTAATGATAAAGCTAGAGTTATAAGAGATGGTATAGTTATATATAATGGTTCTATTAAGTCATTACAACATGAAAAAGATTCTATAAAAGAGATAAGTAAAGACCATGATTGTGGACTTACTTTAGAGAATTTTCAAGATTATAAAGAAAATGATTTAATAGAAGTATATGAATTAGTTGAAGTTAAAAGATAAGATAAAAGAACTTAAGATTTAATAATTTTCTTAAGTTCTTTTTCATTTTTATTTGAACTATAAAATTTATCTTTAGTTTGTTCTAGACATTCTTTAGTGATTCTTATAACAGTTTCTACAGGAATATTTAGAATTTCTGCTACTTCTTCACTACTAAAGGTACGTTTATTAAAATATCCTAGACGTAGTGCTAATAGTATTTTTGCATCATAAGGACAATCTTTAACATAATCTTTAAAAATAGAATTTTCTAAATAGTTAATAGCTTTAGAGACTTTATTTTCAGAATCTTCTTTTTGAATAGTAAAACTCTTGTTAGGATTGAAATTTTTTCTTATCATTAAATTAAGCGAAAAGTTTGGCCAAAATATTTCATCTAAATTATAATCTTCATTGTAAATGATTTTAGCATTATCAACTGCTCTTTGAATATTATTTTTAACGGCATTGTAACTGATTCCAAATTTAGAACTTAGTTCATTTAAATCTTGATAGTTTCCATCTTCTTTTATATAACAATACTCTTTTAGAAAGTTAATTTCTTTTTCACTAAGTTTTAATGTTCTTTGTAAATTAAGATTTGGAAATTTTTTCTTTACTTCTTGTCTCAATTCTTCATTTGCTTCAATTTTATTAATTAATCTAGATTTAGTTTTCCTATAATTTTTTATATCATTGTAACCCAATTTTTTTGCAATTTCATCTTCAGATAAATTTTCTCTGCTTTGATTATTTAATAAATTTAACATTTCTAGATTCCTGCTTGTTAAGATAATATCTACATTTTCATATATTTTTTTAGCTTCTTCATGTAGAACCTCATCTTTTTTTATTATTCTTAATATGGCGTTTCTAGCCTCAATATAACTAGTTGCATTTCTATAGCCTAGAAGTTTAGCCATTTCTTCATTTGATAAAGGGTTATCTTTATGTTTATTAAGTAGTTTTAACATTTCTTTTTGTCTTTCAGTTAAGGTTTTGGGTTTAAATAGATTTTTAATTTCTGTAGATTCACCATATTTTTTGGCAATATATTCTTTTAATGTAGAGTCTTTTTGAATTTTATTATATAAATTGTTGATTTTCTCTTTCGTTTCTTCTATAGATATTTCTAAAGTATTTGCTATTTTTCTATCTCTTTCATCATCATTTTTATATTGCAACAATAATTTAAATAAGGCTTCTTCTTCTTGTGTTATATTCTTTTTATTAATTATAAATTCTATATTAGGACAATATTCTTTAGCTTTATTTAAAAGATTAGGATTAGTTCTTAGTTTTTTAAATAGATTATATTTTACTGTTTCAAAAAAATGATGGTTTTTAATATTTAAAGAATTGGCTATTTCTTCATTTGATAAATTTTCATTTAATGATTTTAAAATTTTTATTTCTCTTGGTGTTATAATTGCAGTATTAGATGTAATTTCTTTATCATTTAAATATATATTTTGGGCACTGTTTAAGCATTCTTTAGAAATTTCTATGACAATTTCTAGAGGAATATCTAAAATTTTTGCAACTTCATCACTAGTAAATGAACGCTTATTGAAAAAACCTAAGCGTAGTGCTAGCATTATTTTTATATTAAGACTACACTTTATAACATAATTTCTGTAGATAGAATTTTCTAAACATTTTATGGCTTTAGAAATGTTTCCTTTTAGTTCCTTTATATCTTTTAAATCGTTTTCGTTAATAATAAAACTATTACTATATTTAAAATTTTCTCTTATTATTAAGTCATCTAAAAAATTAGGCCATAACATAATATCTAAATCATAATTTTGCTCATTTGCTAATTTTATTTTGTTAAGGGCACTTTTTTTAATTGTATTAAGAGAATCGGCTCTTATATTCATTTTTCTACTTATTTCTCTTTGAGTTAAGTAAGTATTT
This sequence comes from uncultured Bacilli bacterium, assembly GCA_944373065.1. Lineage (GTDB taxonomy): Bacteria > Bacillota_I > Bacilli_A > RF39 > UBA660 > Onthousia. Next base: position 4,758 of record CALWAJ010000046.1, on the reverse strand, counting down.
TTTTCATCTAAATGACAGTAATAAGTTAAAAAAGTTATTTCATTTTCTGTAAATCTTAGTATATTTTTAAAATCTATATTTGGAAATAATTCTGTTACTTCTTTTTTTAATCGTTTGTTTGTTTTTATTTTATTTAACAAAATGCCTTTAGATGTTCTATAACTTTCTACACTTATATATTCTAATTTAATAGCGATTATATTGTCAGGAAGAGGTCTATTTTTTGTTTCATATAATAATGTTAACATTTTTAAATCATTTTCTGTTAATTCTTTAGAACTTGCTTTAGGAGTAACATTAATATCTTGGTAAATTTCTTTTGCTTCTTCTAATAATTCTTTATTTTCTCTTAATAATTTAAATAGTGCTTTTTTTTCACTTAAATAACTTTCTTTGTTTTTTAGATTTAGTCTAATAGCTATTTCTTCATCAGATAAAGGATTATTTTTAGTTTCATTTAATAGTCTTAACAATTTCTTTTGACTTTGTGTTAATTTTTTTGAGGGTAAGATAGATTCAATATCCTTAAATTCTTTTTTTAATTCTTTAATTAGATTTTTACTTTTACTTATCTTTTTAAGTAACTTATCTTTTTTATCTAGGTAATCATTTTTTTCTAAATTAAGTGCTTCCATTATTTTTTCATCATTATCTCTATATTTTAATAATAGGCTTATTAAAGTTTTATCTTCACTACTTATTTGATAGTTATATTTTCTTTTTTCATTTGTAATATCTAAAGTAGGGCAGTATCTTAAAGCTTGTGTTTTTAGATTTTTATATTTTCTTAATTTGTTAAATAAAATAGTTTTGGCACCATTAAAACTTTTTTCATCTTTATAATTTAATAATTTGGCCATTTCTAAAGAGGAAAGATTACTTTTTTCATATAAAACTTTTAACATTTCAATATTTTTTTTAGTTAACATGGCTCTTGTCTTTTTTGTTTGTTTAGGATTAGTATTAATACTTTTTCCTTTTTCAATTATTTCTTTTTCTGTTAAATTAGGAATTCTTTTTAGAAGAAGATTCATATTATTTTTATATTCTAATAATTTATAACACTTTTTTAATTCTTTTTTTGCCATGTTTTCTGTTAAGTTATGAGCTTTAGCAGTTTCAGTAATATTACTATTTAAATAAGTTTTTAATAATCTTAATTGTTTTTCAGTAATTGTTATATTTTCTTTGGCAAAGAAAATGTTTCTTTCCTTTAATTTCTCTTTATAATCGGGAAAAACTTTTAATAGTTCTCTTTGATTTTTCTTTTTTATTTTATTGAATTTTTTAATTGTTTCAATTACATCTGTAATGGTATAACCTGTTTCTAAAGATATTTCTGTATTATTTAGAAATTTATTATTATATCCTAAATACCATTTTAATATTTCAAGCTCTTTTTTAGTAAAAAAATTATTAGTAGAGATTTGGGCATTATTAGTAGTCTTATCTTCTTCTTTGTTCTTTCTTATTAAAGCTTTCAAATAAAATAGAAATGGTATTTTAATATTTTCATTGTAGCTTTTTATTCCTTCTTCTAAATAATTATTAATGATATCATCAGATATTGGCATATTATTTTTGGTTAGTTCTTCCTTAATCTTGCTTTTAAAAAATTCTATTCTTCTTTCATCATTATTTTTTAAAGCTTCAATTACTTCTAAGTCCTTTTTCATAGATAAAATAAACACCCCCTCGTGATTAAGTTATATTATATCTAATTTTCTAAATTTATGCTATACTATTTTCAAGAAAGGGTGAAAATAATGGTAAATATAAAAATAGAAAGAATTAATCATATGATAAGAGAAGAGATTAGTAAAATATTAATGTTAGAAGTAAAAGATGAAGATATTAAGTTTGTAACTGTTACTGATTGTGATACATCAAGTGATTTAAGTTATTGTAAAGTGTATGTAACAGTTTTAGATCAAGAAAAAAAGGGGGAGACTTTAAAAGCTTTAAATAATGCTAGTAGTTTTATAAGAAGTGAGCTTGCTAAGAGAATAGAAATTAGGCACATTCCAGAATTAAAATTCTTTTATGATGAATCAATTAGCTATGGAGAGCATATAGATAAATTGATTGATAAAATAAATGAGGGAGAACATGAATTATAGAATTTTAGTTAATAAAGATAATCCTTATGATAAGAATGACTTTAGTAATTTTATTTTAGTTAAAGGAGATGGGGGAATCTTTTTAGAAAAGAGAACTTTTAGAGCATATCTAGATTTAAAGAAAAGATTAGAGAAAGATAATATTTATATTAAAGTTGTAAGTGGCTATAGAACTATAGATGATCAAAGTAAAGAAAGAGAAGATTATATAGAAAAGTTTGGGTTAGAGTATGCTAATAAATATGTTGCTTTACCTGGTGTTAGTGAACATCATAGTGGACTTTGTTTTGATATTGCACTTATTATAAATGGTGAAGAAATTAAAGAAGAAGAATATGTTAATAATTATCATGAGATATTTGTAAAAATTATTGAATTGTTACCTTTATATGGTTTAATTCTTAGATATCCTTTAGACAAAGAGAAAATAACAGGATATAACTATGAACCTTGGCATTATAGATATGTTGGGAAAAGTACAGCCTCTATTATTATGAATAAAGGTTTAACTTTGGAAGAGTATGATAAATTATATAATCGGTCTGGAGTTCTTTTGGTTAATAAGCCTAAAGGCTTAACTTCTAGAGATGTAGTTAATAAAGTATCTTTAATTTTTGATACAAAAAAAGTAGGACATAATGGGACTTTAGATCCATTAGCTTCTGGTCTTCTTGTTATTACTATTAATAAAGCTACTAAAATAAATGAGTTACTGACTTGTGAAGATAAAGAGTATATTGCAGAAGTAAAAGTAGGGTTATTAACAGATACCTTAGATTTAGAAGGTGAAGTATTAGATAAAAAAGAAGAAAAGGTTACTAAAGAAATTTTAGATAATCTTTTTAGAGAATTTCCTAGGAAGTATTTACAGACAGTTCCTAAATATTCAGCGGTTAAGGTTAATGGGAAGAAATTATATGAATATGCTAGAAGTGATAAAGAAGTTGTTCTTCCTAAAAGAGAAGTTGTAATAAAAGAATTAGAATTACTTGATTTTACTGATATCTCTTTTAAATTTAGATGTGTTGTTTCTAAAGGAACATATATAAGGAGTTTAATTAGAGATATGGGAGAGTTTTTAGGACTATATTTTACAATGAGTAATTTAAAAAGAACAAGACAAGGAAAATTCTTGTTAGATAATTCCTTTGATTTAGATAATATAAATATAAGTAGTAATTTAATTTCTATTCGTGAGGCTTTAAGTATTCCGGTTAGAGAAATAAAATCTAATGACTATAAAAAAATTATAAATGGGGCTTCTATTAATAATAATTATAATGTTCTTGATAAAGTATTATTTATAAAAAATAATAGAGATATTGCTATATATAAAGAAGAAAATGGTAGTTTAAAGTGTGATAAAATGCTTTAAAAACAATAGACAAAATGGATATTTTGTAGTATAGTATATGCAGTTACCTATTCCTAGTAAGTGGAGTTCTTCCTTACACCATTTACCAAGAATGTGGTGAATTATATATATGAAAGGAAGGTAAGTATGGCTTTAACTAAAGAAGAAAAAGCTAAAATCATTAAAGAATTTGGTAAGAATGCTAATGATACAGGTTCTTGTGAAGTACAAATTGCTATTTTAACTAAAGAAATAGAGAATTTAACTGCGCATTTAAAAGAACATATTCATGATCATCATTCACGCCGTGGTCTTTTAATGAAAGTAGGACAAAGAAGAAATATGCTTAATTATTTAGCTAAGAAAGATGTTACTAGATATCGTGAAGTAGTTAAAAAATTAGGTTTAAGAAAATAGGACTCTTAGAGTTCTTTTTCTTTACATTGTATAATACTTAGTATATAATAGCTGAAAAAAGGAGTAAGTAGATGAAGTCAAGTATAGCTTTAGAGCGGGAATTAGAAATTGTATCTAGTGATTTAATTGCAGATAATGCTTTAATTCAAGTAATTAAAGATAAGGAAATAGAAAAAGTTAGGGTGTTATGGATTGAACAAAGAGATAAAGAAAATGTTGTTTGTGATTATGAATTTGGGCCTTTTAAAGTAATAGCACAAACTTATGATATTGAAAATGAAACGGTAATTTTATATAGTAATGATAATCAAATAATTGAATATAATGATAAGGCTTTAGCACGTTATAGAGGTCCTAGATGTAGTTATGTAGGATATGTTGATTTGGTGGAAGTATTTGACTTTTCTAATCATCATTCCATTGCACCTTATGATAACTGTGAAAAAACATATAAAAAGTTATTTGAAAAAGAACCTATTTTAGAAAAATATAAAAGAAAATAAAATTTGGACATTGTAAATATAATCATAATTATGGTATTATAGATATGATAAGGTAGGGATATTTGATGAAAAGAAAAGGATTTACAATGGTAGAGTTACTAGTAACTATAATAATACTAGGATTATTAACAACATTAGTAATAACATCAATAACAAGTATTTTAGATAAGTCACATAGGGAGTATTATGAGTCACAAGAAAATATGTTGGTATTAGCAGGAAGAGATTATTTTGCCGATTATAGAAGTAAATTACCAAAAGAGGTAGGAGAAACTAGTAGTGTAACTGTAGAGACTTTAATAAATGAAAAATATATAGATCCCGTAAAAGATAGAAATGATAATGATTGTAATTTTAAGAAAAG
>CALWAJ010000045.1 GCA_944373065.1 uncultured Bacilli bacterium | reverse complement strand
TTTTTTCAGTCCCTACTACGGCAAGGGTATTCCACTTTTTTCAGTCCCTACTACGGCAAGGGTATTCCACTTTTTTGATACAACAATATGATAGCAAAAAAATTGTACTTTGTAAAGAATTTTTGTTATAATTTATTTAAGAGGTGGCACTATGGCAAAATATTATGAGTTAGTAGGTTCAGTTTATACATGGGGTAAATATCAAGATCAGGAAGTAGTAAAACTTGATAACATTTCTCTTAAAACAATAGAAGACATAGATAAATTTACATCTTTATATCCTGATGCCTTTGCAATTAGTAATAAATTAGGAGGAAAGTACCAAAATAAAAATCATTATTCTATTAGAGTAACTAACAACAAAGGCACAGTTTATTACCAAAGAGTTATTTATGATATTAAAGACTTAGATAATATAATTTCTAAATTGAAGAAAAATACTATTTATACAGTAAATGGCTATAGAAATGTCAAATTAGTTTCTACTAATAATACTTTGTTTGTTAAAAGCTTTCAAGAACTAGAAGATTTAATAACTAATAAAGATATAGAAAGAATAGAAGAACTATTTAATAAAGATAGTAAATTTACCTTTTTAGTTAAAAGATTCATTGAAAGTAATTCTTATGAAGAACAAGACTATGAAGCCTTACAAAATATAGAACTTAACTTTCAAAATTATGAAGTATTTCGTAAATACCTTGCTAATAAGTCCAAAAAGAAAATATCTAACTTAAAAGTTAAAAAGAACTTAGACACTAATTATTCCTTAAAAAAAGAACCTTCTAAAGGCTTTGGTTATAATGTTGCTGCTCCTGATGAAACAGTATATGAAGAGTTCTTTGAAGAAGATGAAATAGCGGAAATGGTAGGAGGGGACATAGATGCTGTACCTCTTCATAAAGGACATAGAATATGAAAGAACTAAATGAATATTTAGAATATTTAGAGTATCAAAGACACTATTCTCCTTATACTACAGATAATTATGAACGAGATATAACTGAGTTTTTAGAATATTTAGAAAAAGAAAATATTAATTATCTCCATCTAGAATATAGTGATATAAGACTATATTTAGCTTATTTAAAAGAAGAAAAACATGAAAAATCAACATCTATCAGTAGAAAACTCAGTGCCCTTAGAAGTTACTATAGATATTTATGTAATAACAATAAAATTAAAACAAATCTCTTTAATTTAATCTCATCTCCTAAAAAAGAACAAAAACTACCTAGATACTTTGAATATAACGAACTAGAAGAATTATTCGCTGTTCCAAATTTAAATACTCCTCTAGGACAAAGAGATAGATTAGTATTAGAAATACTATATGCGACAGGAATAAGAGTAGGGGAACTAATTAAAATAAGATTAAAAGATATAAATAAAAGTGAAAGAACAATTCTTATTCATGGAAAAGGTAGTAAAGAAAGAATTGTTAATTATGGAGAATATGCTAGTGAAATATTAACTCAATACTTAAATGATGGCTATAAGACTTTAAATAAATTTCATACAGATTACTTAGTCCTAAATAATCAAGGAAGAGAGATTACAGAAAGAGGCGTTAGATATATTCTTACCAATTTAATCAAAAAAACATCATTACATAAAAATATATCACCACATATGTTAAGACATTCTTTCGCTACTCACCTTTTAAATGAAGGCTGTGACATTTTATCTGTTAAAGAGTTATTAGGACACGAAAGTATTTCTTCAACGCAAATATATACCCACATTACTAATGATAGATTAAAAGATATATACTTACATAGTTTTCCAAGAGGAAATGTAAAAAGTAGTAATAATTAACAACTTATTACTGCTTTTTAGTTGTTAATTGTTGTAGTTTTGTGATATAGTAAAATAGTAAGGAGTATATAATTATGGCAAAGAGAAAAGAAGTAATATTTATATTATGTTTATTTTTATCAGTAATATTGCTAATATCAGGTGTATCTATGGCTGCATTTAGTTATAGTGGTATAGGCGAAAAAGTTAACAAAATAACAACAGGTTATATTACAATGGAATATACTGAAAGTAGTAATACTATTAGTTTAAACGGAGCCTTACCAACGACAGATAGTACTGGTATGATAAGATTATCAGATGGTGAGTATTTTGATTTTACTATAAGTAGTACTATTGTTGGTGATACAAATATCAACTATGAAATTAGTGCTAAAGACGTTACTGATAGTGATGCTAAAAAAATAGATGGTAAATATATAAAATTATATTTAACTAAAATAAATAATGATGGTAGTGAAACATCTTTAATGGCTCCAGATGTATATACTGAAGATACAAGTGAAAATGTATATACAGGAAGGCCTGCTGGTGAGATGAGCTTATATACAAGTAGTATGGGTGGTAGTGAGTCTAATGACTATAGATTAAGACTATATGTAGATGAAGATTATAATCCTCAAGATGATGGGGGAGATTTAACCTTTAGTGTAAAAGTTAATGTCTATGGACAGTCTGGTGATAAATATGTACCTGAGACTACTAAAACTATTCTTGCTGATAATAGCTTACAAGAAGAAAAATTAACTATGTTTAACTATACTAGTAATGGCCTACAATTTAATAAAAGTGAACAAGACTCTAATTATGTAACATCTGGCTTATATAGCAGTGAAGATGATGACGGAACAAGTTATTATTATCGAGGAGATATAGATAATAACAATGTTCAGTTTGGAAGTTATGATGAAGATTATTATGTTTATAAAACTACAAGTCCTACCTCTTCAAGTACAGAATATATTTTTCAAACTTTATCTAGTTGTCAAGCCTTTAATAGTACTTGTACTGAAAGCAATAAAATAAAATTAGCTTCAGCAGGAGAAAAGATGTACTGGAAAATAATAAGAGTAAATGGTGATGGAAGTTTAAGATTAATTTATAATGGTACTAGTATAACTCCTACCTCTACTTCTAATACAATTGGTGTTACTCCCTATAATCAAACTATAACAGATAAAAAATATACAGGTTATACATACGATGGTACTGCTTCTCTTATAAAAAAAGAAGTAGATACTTGGTATAAAAATACTCTAGGTGCTAGTAATTATAATCCTAAAGTAACAGGGGGAAGATTCTGTAGTGATACAAGTGATTTAAATACTACTAATAATTTACTAATGGGAATATCAGGAGCGCCTTTTCAAAGATTAGGACAACCTCTAACAGGACTTAAAGAAGATAATTATCCAACTTTAAAATGTCCTACTACAAGTGAAAAATATGGAGGAAGTTATAGATTAAAAGCCGGTCTTATAACTGCAGATGAACTTGTTTTCGCTGGAAAAGCAATAAATACTAACAACACCATCTATTTAGATAAAGATACTACAAATCCATTTTGGACTATGACTCCAGCAGGATACAGTAATTCCGCAGGATTAGGTTATGTTGGGGCCCAAATGTTTATTTCTAATACTTCTTTAACTTATAACTTTGCTAATAATCAAGGATACATAAGGCCAGTAATAAATGTATCAACTTTTGATAATTTTGCAAGTGGTGATGGAACTATTTCTAATCCATATGTGTTATCTATTTAATAAAAAAGTTATAAATATTTGCTAAAATTTTAGTATTTATGACTTTTTTTCTTTAATTTTCTTTTATTGATGTTATAATATTATTAGTTTGGCAGAAAGGAGTATCTTTCTTATGGATTTTACCTTTAATAGTAAAGAAGAATTATATAAAATGATAGAGCCTGCTCTAGATGCTAAGAAAAGTGAACTTAATCGTTTAGGATATCGTTATATTCATAAAAATGATATTTGGAATTATTTAATTTTAACTAAATGGACTAAGGCTCATGATTTAGAGTTAAGTGATATCGTCAGTGATATTTTAAACTGTGATAATAAACTATTAGATAAATATCTAAAAGAAAGAGTTTCTAACCAAAATATAGAAATCATTTAAAGGAGTATAATCGGAGGTATAACATGAAGGAAGAAAAGAAAACTAAAGAAAAAAAGATAAAAAAAGAAAGAAAACATATGGCTACTCCTAAGAAGAAGATGGTAATTAGAACTAGTTTATTAGTTATAATTGCAGCGATTGTCTGTTTCTTAATAGTACCACTTTTTAAATCATTAAACTTTGGACTAGACCTTCAAGGAGGTTTTGAAATTCTATATGAAGTTAGTCCTATTGATGGTAGTAAAATGACTAAAGATAAACTTAATGCAACTTACAAAAGTATGCTTAAGCGTATTGATACACTAGGAGTTAGTGAACCTGAAATTACTCTAGAAGGTAATGATAAGATTAGAGTAAAACTTGCTGGAGTTACTAATAAAGAAGAAGCGAGAGACACTTTATCTACAGTTGCTACTTTAACATTCCGTGATAGTGAAGATAACTTACTTATGACAAGTGATGTCTTAAAAAGCGGAGGAGCAAGACTTACAACCGATTCTAGTGGACGTCCTGCTGTTAGTTTAGCAGTTGCAGATAAAGATACATTTTATAAAGTAACTAATGCTGTTAAAGATTATGAAAATAATGTTATTGTTATTTGGCTTGATTTTAATGAAATGACTGATTCTTATGCCAGTGAAGGAAGTATGTGTGGAACAAGTGAAAGTAATTGTATAAGTGCTGCTACAGTCTCTGAAGGTTTTGCTAGTGATGTTATAATTCAAGGCAACTTTACTGAAGATGAAGCACAGGAGTTAGTTGATTTAATTAATTCTGGAAGCTTACCTACAAAACTAACAGAAATATCAAGTAAGACAGTAGGTGCTAGTTTTGGAGATGCTACTCTTACTATGACTATGTATGCCGGAGTTGCTGGTGTTCTTGCTATTATTATTCTTTTAATCGCTATTTATAACTTTGCAGGAATAATATCAGCTTTATCAGTACTTCTATATACATTACTTGTCTTTGCCGCATTCTGGTTAATAGGGGGAGTCTTAACTCTTCCAGGAATTGCCGCTTTAATACTTGGTATAGGTATGGCCGTAGATGCTAATGTCTTGACATATTCTCGTATTAAAGAAGAATTACTTAAAGGAAGAAGCTTAGAAACATCCTTTAAAAACGGAAGTAAATTAAGCTTTACAACCATATTAGATGCTAACCTTACCACCCTTTTAGTAGCAATTATTATGTTCTACTTTGGAGAGTCAAGTGTTAAAGGTTTTGCTACTATGTTAATTATTAATATCATTGTCACTATGATTACAATGGTAGGTATTACGAGATTTATCATGAAATTATTTGTAAATACAAAATACTTTGATGACAAATTACATTTATTTATAGGAGTATATCCCGAAAATATTGGTAAAGAGGAAAAGAAACCTCGCAACTATCTAGGATTAAGTAAATTCTTTGCCTTATTCAGTATCATAGTAATAGTAGCAGCAGGAATTCTCTTTGCTTTCAAAGGTATGAATCTTGGTATTGATTTCAGAGCAGGTAGTGATATAACAATATCTACTACAGATGTTACAGAAAAAGAATTAAGAAATGACTTAAAAGAACTAAAACTAGATGAAGTAAGCATTGATATTAATGCTAGTGAAACAGATATTAGAATTAGTAATGAGCTTAAAGAAGATGAAATAAGTAAAGTAGAATCATACTTCTTAGATAAATATAATGCAAGTACTGATATAGGTGTTGTATCTAACGTCGTTAAACAAGACTTAGTAAAAAATGCTGTATTTTCAATTATTATCTCTTTAATAGCAATAATAATCTATGTAAGTTTCCGCTTTAAATTTAGTTATGGTATCTCTTCAGTTATCTGTTTAATTCATGATTCCTTCATGATGATAGCAGGAGTTATCTTACTTAGAACAGAAGTAAATTCTATGTTTATAGCAGCAATACTTGCTATTATTGGCTACTCTATTAACAATACTATTGTTGTCTTTGATAGAGTTAGAGAAAAAATGAAGAAAGATGATAAACCTAAGACTAAAGAAGAACTTAAAGATATTGTTAATCAAAGTATTAAAGAGACTATGGCAAGAAGTATTTATACTTCACTTACAACCTTACTTCCAGTTGTAGCCTTACTAATTATGGGAAGTAGAGATATTTTAACATTTAATGTAGCGATGATAATAGGTCTAATCGCTGGTACTTATTCATCATTATTAATCGCTCCAGCCTTATTTGTTAAATTCTACGCTAAAAAGAAAAATAAACCTAAAGTAAAAATAAAAGAAGTGAGTGAAAAAACTATAAAAGGTATTAATGACTAATAAAAGAATAGAAAGACAGTGATGTTTTATGAAAAAAGATACTATTACAATAGATGACTTAATGGATAAAGTAGATACATATATTAAAGATAGTAAAGAAAGAGAAAAAATCTTAGATGCTTATTACTATGCGAAAGAAAAACATACTGGGCAATATCGTAAAAGTGGGGAAGAGTACATTACTCATCCCCTTAACGTAGCCTTAATACTTACTAGTATCTATGCTGATTATGAATGCTTACAAGCAGCTCTTTTACATGATGTAATTGAAGATTGTGATGTTAATATAGAAGAATTTAAAGAAAAGTTTGGTCCTACTGTCTATAAATTAGTAGATGGTGTTACCAAGCTTTCTAAACTACATTTTTCAACTGATAATGAGTATCTAGTAGAGTACTATAAAAAGATAATTGTTGGTATGAGTGAAGATGTTAGAGTTATTATTGTAAAGCTAGCAGACCGTCTTCACAACATGAGAACACTATGGGCAACCCCAGTTGAGAAGCAAAAGAAGAAATCAAAAGAAGTTCTTGAAATTTTTGCTCCTCTAGCACATCACTTAGGTATTCATAAAATTAAAAGTGAACTTGAAGATTTATCTCTTCGTTACTTAAAGCCAACAGTCTTCTACGATATTGCTGATAAGCTTAATAAAACTAAAGCCGAACGTGATACTTATGTCTATGAAATGCAAGAAGAAGTTAGTGACCTTCTTAATCTTCATCATATTCCCCATCAAATAAAGGGGCGTGCTAAGAGTATTTATAGTATTTATAATAAACTAGATAAAGGTAAAAAGTTCAGTGATATCTACGACTTACTAGCTATTCGTATTTTAGTAGATACAGAACAAGACTGCTATCTTGCTCTTGGTCTAATTCATTCAAAATTTAGACCTCTTCCAAAACGTTTTAAAGACTATATCGCTATGCCAAAACCTAATATGTATCAATCTCTTCATACGACAGTCTTTGGTATCGATGGCTATCTTTTTGAAATCCAAATCAGGACCTATGAAATGGATGAAATAGCCGAAAATGGTATAGCATCTCATTGGGCTTATAAAGAAAATGGTGGAAGTACTAAAACTGCTAACTTACAATCTGTAACTACTCAAAAGCTTCAATTTTTTAAAGAAATTATGGAACTATCGAACGATAAGATGAGTAGTGAAGATTTTGTAAATAGTGTTAAAGATGAAGTCTTAAACAATAATATCTATGTCTTTACCCCTAAAGGTGATGTCTTTGAACTACCTAAAGGTTCAACTCCGTTAGACTTTGCCTATAAAGTACATAGTAAAGTAGGGGAGACTACAGTCGGTGCCTTAGTTAATGGTAATATTGTTCCTCTAGACTATGAACTTAAAAATAATGATATTGTAAAAATAAATACTAATAAGAGTGCTCATCCGTCTAAAGAATGGTTAAACATCGTTAAAACGACAGGAGCAAGAAATAAGATTAGAAGTTATTTCAGTAAAAATGAAAAAGAAGTACTAATAGAAAGAGGTAAAGACTTCTTGGAAAAAGAGTTAAGAAAAAGAAAAATACCTCTTAACGAATTCTATAGTGAAGATAAAATTAAAGAAGTCTATAAAAATCTAAAAATAGATAATTTAGATGACTTATACTATGATATAGGTAGTAATAAACATACTTCTAATACTGTAATAAACATAACCTATGGAGAAAAAGTAATAGAACAGCCAAAGCTTTTAAAAAACATTGTCAAAATAAGTGATACTGCCTCTGACATAATAGTTGACGGAATAGACAAAATAAAAGTAAGTATCGCTTCATGTTGTAAACCTGTTCATGGTGATGATATTGTTGGTTATATTACAAGAGGTAATGGTATTACCATCCATCGTAGTACTTGTCGTAATCTTGCTAGTATGGATGATAGATGTATTAAAGTATCATGGGATTCTACTCCTACTAATAAATACTATAGTGACTTACTTATTAGAACAGATACCCTAGATAATAAGCTAGCCGACATAACAAGCGCTGCTAGTAAAATCTCTGTTAGTATAAACAGTATAAAAACAATATCTCGTGAAGAATATGCTACTTATGAAATGGAAGTTGTTGTTAAAGATTTAGAACACTTAAATAAATTAATACTAGATTTAAACAATTTACCATATATTACAAGTGTAGAGAGGTTGATACAATGAGAGTTATAGTACAAAGATGTAGTAATGCTAAATGTGTTGTCGATAATAAAACTATTAGTGAAATAGATGATGGTTTCATGCTTTTAGTTGGCTTTACTGATAGTGATAATAAAGATACTATTATTAAAATGGTTAATAAAATAGTAAATCTTCGAATATTTCCTGATAAAAATGGTGTTATGAATCTATCTATTTTAGATACTAAAGGTTCTATTCTATCAATTTCTCAATTTACTTTATATGCTGATACCACTAAAGGAAATAGACCTAGTTATATTAAAGCGATGAGTGGGGCGAAAGCTAAATTACTATATGAATATTTTAATAAATGTCTAGGTGAATATGTTCCTGTTAAAGGAGGAGTATTTGGTGCCCATATGGAAATATCCTTAACTAATATGGGACCTACTACTATTATTTTGGAGAGATAATTATGTATAAAAATAGAATAAATTATAAATTACTTAATCTACTAATACTAATGGGGCTTTTATATATTATAGTTACTAATATAGGTACATGGTATAATATCTTAGGTTCAATCTTTAGTATTTGTTTTCCTTTTATATTAGCTTTCGCTATCGCTTATGCCTTAAATCCTATCGTTAGAAAGCTTGTATCTAAAGGACTTAGTAGAAGTTTATCAGTTACTATTGTCGTTATTTTAGTAACTGCCATAATCATAGCCTTATTAGTTGCCACTTTACCACTTCTATACAATCAACTTATTACTTTTGCTAATAGTTTTGGGCAAGTAATTGAAGATATTGGCGATAAATTTAATATAAATCTATCTTCTATAGAAGATGTAGGTGGAGGTTATCTAGATTCTCTAATAGCAAGTATTGGAAATGTTGTCAAAGATGGAACAATTGATATTGTAGGAAAAACAGCCTCAATACTAGGAAAAATTATCATTACCTTTGTTGTTTCCATTTATTTTCTTGCCTATATGGATAAGATAAGAAATGTTGTAGGAGAGTTCTTAAAGAAAACTAAATATAAACTATATCGTTATGTAAGAGCGGTTGACTATGAACTTAGTAATTATTTAAAAGGCCTAGTATTATTTATGATTATTCAATTCTTTGAATATTCCCTTGTCTTTTTTATTGTAGGTCATCCTAACTGGTTCTTATTTGGAATATTAGCATCCTTAACTACAGTAATACCATATTTTGGAGGATTAATTACAAACCTATTAGCCTTATTAACAGCATCAGTAATTAGTCCTAATCTTTTTATTGCTACTGTTATTATCTGTTTAATATTCCCTCAACTTGATGGTTATGTCATCTCTCCAAGAGTCTATGGCAAAACAAATAATATAAATCCACTAGTAACAATTATGATGGTATCAATAGGTGGTACTGTTTTTGGAGTTTTAGGTATCGTTATTGCTCTTCCAATATATATTGTAATATCCTCTAGTTATAGATTCTTTAAAAATGATATTAAAAAAGGCGTAAAAAAAGTTAAAGCCGAATTAAGTTAATTTATGTAAAGTGAATGATGTAAACTTGATTAAGACTTCTTTTTGTGGTAAAATTATAAAAGCTTAGATTTTAAAGCTGACAAAAGAAGAAAGTGGTGATTGGACGCACTTATGAGAACATTTTATCCTAATGAGGAATTTAATAATCTCATTACTCCTATCATAAGTAATAGTGAATATCAAAAGACAAAGAATTGTGTTCATCATGGTATGAATAGATATGATCATATGATTAGAGTAGCCTATTATTCATATTTAATAACAAAATTCTTTCATTTAAATTATAAAGATACAACTAAAGCGGCTGTTTTACATGATTTCTTTTTAGATGAATATGATGAAAAGAAAGCAAGGATGCTAGTTAATCATCCAAATATTGCTTTAGAAAATTCTAAAAAATATTTTACTTTAAGTGACTTAGAAGAAGATATAATAAAGGCCCATATGTTTCCTTTTGGGAAGACGGTACCTCATTATCTAGAAAGTTGGATTGTAAATATAGCAGATGACTTTGCTTGCTTTTATGAAAGAAGTTATGTAATAAAAGAGAACATGTCTCTAGCTTGTAGTATGGTAATATTGTTATTTCTAGTATTTGTAAAGAGATGGTGATATAATGAATTTAGAATCTTTATTAAATGGTACTGATAATGTCTTGGTAATAAATGATAATTATGAGATTAGTAAAGAATATTATAAAGATACAGATATCGTTAAGTTATCACCTATAAAAGTAGAAGGTAAAATTACTTATCCAAGTACTGATAATTTGTTATTAGATGTTTCATGTAAAGGAGTGATGACCTTACATGATTCAGTAAGTTTAGAGTTAGTAGATTATAGTTTTTCCTTCAAAATAGATGAAAATGTCTATGAAAAATTAGAAAATGATAAATTAACACTTGATATTATTAGTATTTTGTGGGAAAATATTGTACTGGAAATCCCTATTCGTTATAGTGAAGTGACTAATTACGAAAAATATAGAGGGGATGGTTGGAAAGTTATTAGTGAAGATGAAGTTAAAGAAACAACTAATAATCCATTTAAAGATTTATTAAAGGAAATAGAGAAGGAGTGAGAATATGTTAAAGTTAGATATTCAAATGTTTGCAGTACCTTTTAGAAAGGTATCTAAAACAAGAAAAAGAATGCGTAGAAGTCATAATGCACTTGAAGTACCAGGAATGATTAAATGTCCAAACTGTGGTGAAATGATTAAAGCTCATCGTGTTTGTCCTAAATGTGGAAGTTATAAAGGTAAAACAGTTGTAGATATGACTGAAAAAGAAGA
>CALWAJ010000044.1 GCA_944373065.1 uncultured Bacilli bacterium | reverse complement strand
TTCATTTTTATATAGTATTTCTTCTAATTCCTTTAATTGTTCATTTAAATTTTTACTTTCCATAGTACTCCTTAATGCCTTATCTTATGAATTAATTTAATTAAATAGTAAACTTTAGATGTCTTTATTTCAAATTCACCTATTAATTCTTCGACAAATCCATTAAATCCTGTCTTAAATTCATAGATACCATAATCTTTATCATTTTTATCAAAATTACCAGGAATGCCATAAAAATTATATCTTGCAAAGCCATGTTCTATAGCATATTTAATCATTTCCCATTGAATTAAGTACTGGGAATTATACATCATAAACTCTTCATAATTGCCACTTGATAAATAGATTATTTCAGGGTCAGTCATAATAAACATAGAACCTGATAGAGTTATAACATTCCCATGTTCTTTTTTTATTGACTCTGCTTCTTTAATTCTTTTATTTATACCATTAATCGCATCATTTATAGATTTTCTCTTACCATCATTATATTTTGCATCTGATAATTTGGCTAACTCATCTTCTTTTTCTTTTTTCTCTTTATTTAAAAGTTCTAGATGTTTATTTAAATCTAATTTAGTAATTAAATATTTTATCTCATCTTTAGGTTTAAATAAGTCATACATATTCTCGAAATATGCAAGATTTCTGATAGCAAAACCTTTTCTTTTACCTGTTTCTTCCATTATTTTATAGAACTCTTTTAAGTCTTTTTTTTCTAGTTCAATTATCTCTATACCATTTTTTTGCGTTTTTCTAATCGTATTTCTAGTATTAGGCTTCATATTTTTTAAGACTTCATCTTCTGTTTTATCTTTAATATCTAAAACATACATCCATGATACTTGCTCTCTTTCATCAAGGGGAAGTAATTTGAATCCTAGAGACTTTATTTCTTCAACTATTTTAGTGTTATCAATTCCATTTTCTACTACTTCTCCTTTGCCATTACGTTCTTTATTTATGACATAGGGATCAATTCTTAGAACGTAACCTTGATGTTTTTTGACAAAATCTGTTAGCTTTGTTAAAAATTCTTTTAGCGTTTTTTCATCATTATAATCTACTAAAGGTCCACGGGGAGCATAAAACTCATATTTGTTAAAGTGTCTTTTCTTCCCTACTAGAAGAGTCGCTCCTACTAATTTGTTATTATCATATAGTCCTAGATAATAAGAAGTCCAGCCATTCAACTCCCTTAGTTTACCTATTTCTTCTGTTTGCATAAAAGTTCTATAAGGACTTTTTTTAGCATAATTTACAAAAGTTTTAACATCTATTTCTTTTAATGTCATTTTATTTCCTCCTAAATTTATTAGTTATCTTATTTATTATTTTACTACCAAATACTTCTTCTATTAAATTAAATTTATGAGCGACAAAGAAATATACTAATACACCAATAAGAGCATAGATAGCGATAATTGGAATGTTTAATAATCTTACTGATGATGTAATTGGAATTATTAATTTTAATAAAGATAGTATTAATAGCATAGCGATATCTGCTAAAATAATTTTACCTAATAGTTTAGCAGTTGGCATATAACTTACACCGCATTTTCTTTTTAAGAAGATTAAGCATAAAATAATTCCTACACCATAGCCAAGAATTGTGGCAGTTATAGAGCCATAAACAGGAACGAAACCAAGATTATGGAAAAGATTAATTAGAGGAACATTTAAAACTAATTTTATTAGAACGCCTACAACAAGAGAGATTAAAACTTCTTTATAATATTTTAAGACTTGAACAATTGATACTAAGGCTGTATATGTTGAGATTGTTAAAGCGACAAAGACAAAGTATTTGATAATAACAGCGCCATATTCTGAATTATTACCATAAAATACTTCCCATACTGGGTCTGCTAGGAATGATAATCCTAAAGTCATAGGTACTGAGATGAATAATAAAACTTGAAGAGTTTGATTTATTTTATGATGAATATCTTTTTTATCTTTTTTTACTGATGCTGATGTAAGGTTTGGAATTAAGCTTACAATAATACCAGTTGAGATAGAGACAATAATCATATTAATTTTATTACCCCAAGTAGAGATTACACTCATAATATTTTCAGCTTGGGCAGTTGTAAGCCCGACATCATTTACCATTGTCTTAACAAGAGTTGTCATGTCAATAAAGTCATAACATGATTTAAAGACATCTATCATAATGAAAGGTAGAGCATACCAAAATATTTTTATTAATATTTCTTTAGTTTTAATTACAGGTTCATCGACATCAAGAGTTTTTTCATGAAGTTGTTTTTTATTTTTTCTGACTTTATCTAGTAAGTAAAAGTATGCGAATATCGCTCCTGCTGTCGCTCCAAATACAGCGATACCTACTCCTGTTTGTAAAGACAAGTGAAAAACGTTAATAGCAAGAAAACTACCTGCTACTATAATAATTACTCTTACTAATTGTTCTAATACTTGACTAATAGAGGGAGGAGTTATAAATTTATGTCCTTCAAGATATCCTCTATAGATACTAAGGGTTGGCACAATAAGGATAGCGGTTGCGATTACTCTTACTACCATTGTAACATCTTCAATAGTATTACCACCTTCTAAATCGCCAAGAATCGCTCTTGCAATAGATGGAGCAAAGATAAAGAGAATTATAAAGATAGTAATACCCATAATTATGGCAATCTTACGACCTAATTTAAAGGCTTTTTCTTTGGCCTGGTAATAGCCTAATGTTTGATACTCACTAATTATTTTGCTAATTGCATTAGGGATACCGGCACAGCTTAGTGATTGAAATAAATTATAGATTGTATAGGCATATCCATATAGGGCTCCTCCACTACCACCAATAATAGCATAAAATGGTATGACATAAAGCATACCTAGTATTTTACTACCTACGATTCCAAGGGTTGCAATGAAAGCTCCATTTAAAAAGGAGTTTTGTTTTAATTCTTTATTTTTCTTTGTCTTTGTTTTTGCCATCTTAAGTCCTCCAATTTCTTTAAATATAATACCATATTATTGAAAAGTTTTAAAGTAACTTGTATAATTAAAGAAGATAGAGGTGATTTAATGGAACTTAGAGAATTAACAAAAAAAGAATTTGATGCTTATGCTCTTAATCACCCCTTAGGTAGTTTTCAACAAACAAGTTCTTGGGGGAGATTTATGGAAGGAGATAAATTCCATGCTTATTATGTAGGTGGATTTATTAAAGAACGTTTAGTAGGAGCGAGTTTACTTCTTTCTTATGAGATAAAAAAAGATAAGGTGAGATTATTCTATGCTCCTCGTGGATTTTTAATAGATTATAAGAATGAAGAACTATTAAAAGAGTTCACTGAAGAAGTTAAAAAGTTTATTATAGAAAAACACGGAGTATTCTTAAAAATAGATCCATATATTTTAGTAAGGGATAGAGATAATGAAGGAAATATCATAGAAGGTGGAGTCTATAATGACTTTGTAGAAGTTAATCTTACTAATGCTAACTTTGTTAAGGTTAATGATAGGATTCAACCTAAATGGCTTAGTAGAATTAATTTAAAAGAGAAAACTATAGATGATATCTTTAATAATTTTAGTTCTAAAGCAAGGCAGACGGTTAGAAGAAATGAAAGACTAGGATTTAAAGTAAGAGACTTTGATTTTAAGGATATAGATAAATTTATAGATATTATTAATAATGAAAGTAGAAAGTATAATACTATCGTCCCTACTAAAACTTTCTATCTAGACTTAAAACAGACTTTTGATGGCAATATTAAGTTTATGGAAGTTTATTTTAAGAAAGATGAAGTTACCAGCAATATTGATAAGATGATTTCAGAGGTAAGAAAAGAAAAAGAAGTTAGAATAAATAACTATCACAACTCAAAGATGACTGCAGAATATTTTATTGATAAAGAACTTGAAGATGAAGAAGAGATTAAAAGATTAGAGAGTTTAAAAGAATATTTTTCTAAATGTAGTGATGATGTTAGTATGGGTATTTATATGTTTATAACCATTGGTAATGAAGTTGTGGCATTAAATGGTGGAATTGTAGATGAGTATAATAAGTTAGATGCTTCTTACACACTTCATTATGAGATGATTAAATATGCAATAGATAATGGTTATAAGTATTATAATTTATATGAAATTGGTAATATTACTGATTCTAATAATAAATTAAAAAATTCATACAACTATAAAAAGAACTTTGGGGGAGAAGTTATTGAATTAGTTGGAGAGTATGATTTAGTAATTAATCCTAAATATACTGATATGGCAAGAAAATATTTTCCAGAGTATTTAGGTGTTAAGACTATATTTAAGTAATTCATATTTGATACTTTGACATCAATATAAAATTATGATATTATGTATTTAGCAAAGAGATTTGCATAAAATAAAAATGAATACATCTATTAGAATAGATGCTTTCATAGAATGGTTTATAAGCATCTAATTCCCAAAGGAATTAGATGTCTTATTTATATGAGTAGATAAATAAGTGAGATGATTATGAATAACAAGATAAGGATAATAACAAAGTAAGCTATTTCTCTTTTTGTCATACACTCTTTCTCCTTTCTATAAGATTATAAATGTTATAGAAAGCATCTAATTCCAAATAAATGTATTCATATATAGTATAGCATTAAACCCGTATCTTTCATAGTACGGGTTTTCGTAAATATCTTATTTGTAACAGCTGATAAAAAGTACATTCTTACACACTTCAAGTCAGTGTTAATTACATTTTTTACTACGTTTCTTCATTTATTTTCGTTTTATTTATTCAGTCCTAAGTTCTGCACCACATTTCTTGTTTAAGACCTTTAAGACATTATTAATTTTCTCATTTATTTGTTCAGATGTCATTGTAGTAAATTCATTAATCATTTTTACTTTTAAGGTGATTGATTTTTTATCACTAGGTACTTGACTACCTTTATATTCATCAATAAATTCTATTTCCTTAACCATTGATTTTATACTCTCTTCAATTTTATTCCATTCAACTTCTTTATCAACTAAAATAGATAAATCCTTTTCAACCAACGGTAACTCTGGTAATCTCTCATATTTATTTGTTCTAGAATTATAAGTATCCAATTTATCAGAATTAATTTCAAAGATAGCTACATTAGTTCTTTTGATTTTTGAATCAGACATAACTTGTACTGATAATAATCCTAAAGATCCTATTATTTCATCATCTTTAGTTACATTTAAATATGCATTAATATCAGCATAATTAGGTTTCTCTATTTTTTCCAATTTAATATTTTCCATATGGCAGTACCTAGCCATATTTTCAATTACACCTTTTGCTTCATAAAATATTTCTTTAGCATTTTTTCCTACTATACATCCAGTTAAATAATTGTTTTGAATTGGTAATATTTCATCATTTGAAGATGGTCTATAATCGCCTTTTTGATAAACTTCAGCTTTTTCAAATAGTTTAAATTCATTATAGTATCTTAAGTTTTTAGCGATTGCCTCTAACATTCCTGGTATTAATGAACTTCTTAAATATGCTAAAGACGGAGCTGGCGGTGTTGCTAACTTTAAAGATTTACTTATGTCTATTTTAGCAGCATGAATGTATTTTTCATCAATCCATGGATAGGTATATATTTCATAGAAACCACATCTACTTGATAAATACTCTTCTATTCTTCTATTAAGTAAAACATCATTTTGAATTATAGGGTGTTCTATAGTTATATTTATTGGTTTGGCTTCAAAACTATCAAAAGAAAGTATTCTAGCAATATCTCCCATTACATCATCTTTAATTGTTACATCACCAGTTGATCTCCAAGTGGGAACCATTACATCATATACTCCATTATTATATGATACTTCATATCCAAGAGATATTAAAATCTGTTTAATTTTATCTTTTGATATTTTCTTACCTAATCTTGTGTCTAAAAATTCCTCACTTACTTTTATTTCATTCTTTTTAGTTCTGTTAGGATAAACATCACTATATTTAATTATTTTGCTATCTGGAAATATTTCTTTAATTAACTCTAAGGCTAAACTTAATCCCTCATCTATCCTTTGTGTATCAATA
Organism: uncultured Bacilli bacterium; assembly: GCA_944373065.1. Taxonomy (GTDB): domain Bacteria; phylum Bacillota_I; class Bacilli_A; order RF39; family UBA660; genus Onthousia. Next base: position 5,283 of record CALWAJ010000044.1, on the reverse strand, counting down.
CCTTTCTCATATCTAATAGATGCATCTGTTTTTTCAGCGAATCTTTTACCTGTTTTTCTAATTGCACTTGCAGAAAAATTTGCAACTTCTAGTACAATTCCTTTTGTATCAGGTAAAATAGAGTCTTTCTTTCCACCCCTAATACCTGCTAAAGCCATGGCGTCTTTTTCATCACAAATTACTAGGTCATCTGTTGTAAGTTTAATTGTATTGTTATCAAGTAATAATAATTCTTCATTTTCTTTAGCATTTCTTACTATTATTTTTTCTCCATTAACATGGTTTCTATCAAAGGCGTGAAGTGGTTGACCTACTGCCATCATTACATAATTTGTAATATCAACAATAGCATTTATTGGTCTTTGTCCAGTTTTAGATAATAGTGATTTCATCCAGATTGGTGATTCTTTTTCATAAATACCATCAATTTCCACTGCTACGTATCTATTACACTTAGTTGTATCTTCTATTTCAACATTATACTTTGGTAAATTTTTATCTAATTCATATTTAGATAAATTCTTTAGAGGAACGTTGTAAATAGTAGACAATTCTCTTGCAATGCCATAATGTCCCCATAAGTCTGGTCTGTTAGAAAGAGACTTATTATCTATTTCTAACACAGTATCATTCATACCTATTAAATTAGCGATAGCATCTCCTGGTTTACAATCAATACCTTTTAAATCAATTATTTCATTTTCATTATCAGAAGGGAAAAAATCACTTAAGTAAACTTCTGATGCTGCACAAATCATTCCATAAGAAGTCTCCCCTCTCATTTTTGTTTCTTCTACTTTAACGGGTTCTCCTTCTCCATGCCAAACTACTTCTGCACCTGGTTTTGATACAACTACATATTCTCCTTCATAGAGGTTAGAGCCTCCACAAACAATTTGGACAGGTTTATCTTCTCCAATATCAGTTATACATATTTTTAGTCTATCTGCGTTTGGATGTTTTTTTACTTCTAAAATTTTTCCTACTACAATATCATGATATTTTAAAGAGACATCTTCTACTTTGTCTACTTCAACTGTTCTAAGTGTCATATCGTAAGCTATTTGTTTATCAGTTAAATTTTTAGGTAAATCAACATACTTTTTTATTAAATTTAATGATACTCTCATATTATCTCCTCCTATTTAAATTGTTTTAGAAATCTTAAATCAGCACTGTGAAATAGTCTTACATCATCTATTCCATATCTCATCATTACTAATCTATCTAATCCTATATTAATATAGAATCCTGTCCATTCCTCTGGATTTAATCCTGCTGATTTTAATACGTTTGGATGAATTACACCTCCTGGCATAACTTCAATCCAACCATTATGGTTACATACTTTACAACCTTTACCACAGCAAACTAAACATTCCATATCAATTTCATAACCTGGTTCTGTGAATGGGAAGAATCCTTCTCTCATTCTTGTATTAATTTTTCTACCAAAAACTTTTTCTAAAATTGTTTGAATAAGAACCATTCCTGATGAGAATGATATATCTTTATCAACAATTAATGCTTCATATTGGAAGAAGGCTCTTTCATGTCTTGCATCAGTTGTTTCATTTCTATATGCTCCTCCTGGATATACAAATCTTGCTGGTGCTCCATGCTTTTGTAAATATCTAACAGAACCTCCAGTTAAATGTGGTCTTAAACATAATCTTTCGGCTCCTTCTTTGGCTTCAGTTCCTTCAAGCCAATATGTATCCATAGATTGACGTGCTGGATGATCTTTAGCAAAGTTTAAATTATCAAATGCATATTTTTCACTACTAATATCATCTTCACTATAAACTTCAAAACCTAGTGATAAGAAAGCATCATTTAAATCATTTTTCATTTGGGTTATAGGATGAAGTGCCCCTTCATTTACTTTTTTTCCTGGTAAAGTCAAATCAATAGGTTCTTCCAATACACTCAAAGAAGCGATAAGCTCTTCTTCTTTAAGATTCAATTTTTCTACAAAAGATGTTTTTATTTCAGTAGTTAGCATACCTATTGATTTTTTTTCTTCTGATGACAAATCGTTCATTGATTTTAAGACTTTTGATAATTCGCTCTTTTTACCGGTTAAGTCTTTTCTAACTTGTTCAAGTTCAGTAATGTTCTTTACATTTTCAATTCTTTCTATACCTTTAGTTTTAATTTCTTCTAATCTTTCTTTCATAAAATCTATCCTTTCTTTTTTAATATTAACTTATATTTAACATGATTAATCTAAAATCACTATTAAAATTATCTTCCAAATTAACCACTTCCTTTCATATTTCTAATAAATTAAAACGAGCAGTCCATCCATAAAGGACGAATTGCTCGTGGTACCACCTTTGTTTATAGTATTAATACTACCTCATTACTGATTAACGCTCATACACGGTTTGACTCCATCATTGAAATTCATTATATTTCCTTATCTATTATGGCTTTCAGTCGCTGACCACAATTCCCTTTTAGAGTTTGAAATTAACTACTTGGATGACTTCTTCATCAACAAATTTCTATTTGATTATATTATTATTCTATAGATTTGTCAAATCTTCATATTACAAAATTATAAATTGCTATAAACTTGATATTTTGACAACAAGATAGAAATATGATATTATGTATTTGTCAAAGAAATTGACATAAAATAAAAATGAATACATCTATTAGAATAGATGCTTTCATAATATTGGACTTATAAATGCATCTAATTCCACGAGGAATCAGATGCATTTATTTATTGTAAATCAAAGATATTACTATAAATAACAATAGGAGGATTATTGTATAGAATTCATTGTTGTTTTTCTTATCCATAGTCCTTCCCCTTTCTACAATTATAAAGTTATAGAAAGTCATCTAATTCCAAATAAATGTATTCATATATAGTATAGTATTAAACCCGTGTCTTTCATAGTACGGGTTTTCGTAAATGTATTATTTGTAACATTACATTCTAAATAAATAATTTGTTAAAGCATCATAACATTCGTCTCTTTCTACTAACTCATTATTTTCTCTCATTTCATTTAATGTGGATATATCTACAAATTTAATAGATTGTACTTCTTCTTTTTGAAATCTAATATTATTTTCATTTATCCCTACCTGTCTTAATATAAAGAAATCATAAAATTGATTTTCTATAAAGTTTTCTTTAAAAACTTGTTGCTTTCTAAAAGAAAACATAAACCGAAAATCCTTTACTTCAACATTATAACCTAAACAAACAGTTACTTCTTCACTAATTTCTCTACTTGCAGCTTGCAAAGAATCTTGTCCTGATGAAAGATGCCCTGCTACTGATATATCCCACATATTAGCATTTTTATCTTTGTTAGCACTCCTTTGTTGAATTAATATTTCATTTTTTTTCATTTATGATAGCTACTATGATAGCTCTATGCCATAAACCTTGTTTATGAACTTCACTGCGTGGTAGAACTTGTCCTGTTTTTATACCATTTTCATTTAAGACATCAATTAACTCTTCTTTCATACTATAATTAACTCCTTAACATATAATATTTATTAGTATAACATTAAAGTTAATTTAATAATAGATTATCATTGCGGAAAAACAATATATTTGTTCTTCACCACTAGGAAAAGAACTAATGGCATACTTAATATCTACTACTTCTCCATCCAAATCACCTAAAAACTCATTCATAGCTTTTTGTAAATCACTTTCATCTTCATAATCAAATATTTTTACTTTCATAGAAATATCACAGCCTTTCTACTCTATTTTAAAATACTTTTTCCACAAAAAATGTGGAAAAAGCAAAGAGAATTTTCTTTTTTCTTCTTTGCTTGTTTATTTTTTTCTACCTATATATAACACATGGCTACTATACCCTGCTAAATCTTTTCTCTCACAACTTTTATAATGGTAATCTAGCCATATTTTATACTCTTCATCACTTAAATCATTTACATAGTCCCGTAAAATAGCACTTAATCCATCAGTTGCAACAGTTGTAATATAATCTAATGGATATTCTTTTATTAGTTTATTAAAATCTTCAATATTAAATGTTGTAAATATTTCTTCTTTCTTATCATAGAATTTATAATTTTCATCAAATAATCCCTTATCTAATAAATGATGTTTTTTTAGTACATAACTTAGCATTACAGAATCATTTGTTAGATAAGCTATGTATAAATAGCCACCATGTTTAGTTACTCTTACTGCTTCTCCAATTGCTTTTTTCTTATCACTTTCTGTATATAAGTGATATAGTGGTCCTAATACTAGAGTCATATCAAAACTATTATCTTCATAACAACTTAAATCTAAAGCAGTACCTTCAGTTACTCTGATGTTCATATCATCTGTTATTTTACTTTTTAAAATTTCAATATTTTCTTTAACTAATTCTAGTGCAGATACTTGATAACCTTTTTTAGCATAATAAATTGAATAAGCACCTGTTCCTGCTCCTACTTCTAGTATTTTATCATTATCTTTTAAAAACTTATTAATATATCTGCTGGTAGTTAGAAACTCTACTTGATGTGCTTTATCTTTTTTTAATCTTTTATCTTCTGCACTAGTACTATAAAATTCTTTTAATATTTTGTATTTGTCATCATCTCTTGTCATTCTTATCTCCTCGCTTTTTATATTGTTTTTGTTTTTTATATATCATATGTATATCTTCTTGGGTTTTACCGATACCATCTTGGAGAAAACCTACTTTTTCATAACAACAAATTGCTCTTGGATTTGTTTTGTAAACATTAAGTTCTAATCCACTTAATCCTATTTTTTCAATTCCATATTTAATAATTGCTTTCATAGCTTCTGTTCCATAATGTTGATTTTGTTTTTTAGCTGTTATACAAATTCCAATTTCGCCAATTCCTTTATCATTAATATGCATTATTTCAATATTTCCAATATAATCATCGGTTGCTTTTTCTATCATGGAAAATATTATGGCATTTTCTTTTAAGTTTGTCTCTACCCATTTCAACTCATCTTCATAAGTAAAACTTTTAGGATTGTGGCTTATTTTATTTGCTACTTCTTTATCATTTATCATATTTAAATAATCATCAATTAATTCTTTAGTTATTTTTGTATAATAAATTCTTTCTGATTCAAAAACTTTTTCATATTTGTTCATATTTACTCCTCCTTTTATTATTTATGATACAACATTTCATCTTTTATTTTTATTTATTATATCATCTTTTAAAAATAGAAAAAAGCACGAAGTAACACTTTTAACAGTGACTCCGTGCTTAACGTGTAGGATTATCTCCCTGTGTAGC
>CALWAJ010000043.1 GCA_944373065.1 uncultured Bacilli bacterium | reverse complement strand
AACTCATCAACAAGTCAACACATTTTTGCAACTATTATATAAAAACCTTTACTTTTATTAACAATACTTACATCATAATATTTTTTTAAGTCGGAAATTGTCGACTTTGCTCCTTGTTCTTTTCTTATTACTAAGTACATTACACCATCAGGCTCCAAATGACTTCTAGCATTAAGTAAGATATCATAAACTATTTTTTTACCTGCCCTAATCGGTGGATTAGTAATAATAGTTTTATATTTTCTTGTGACGTTTTGATAACAGTCACTAAGAAATGCATTTATATTAGTACATTTATTTTCTTTAATATTTCTTTTAGATAGATGCAATGCTCTTTTATTAACATCTATCATATCAACTTCTAAGTTAGTTTTTTTATTAACAATAATTCCTAGTACCCCATAACCACAACCAACATCAAGTACTGGTCCTTTTAATTTGTCATAGGCAATAGACTCTAAAAGTAATCTACTACCATAGTCAAGACCATGTTTGGCAAAGACACCATTATCCGTATAAAAAATAAAGTTCTGATTAAAAATGGTTGTTGTAGTTTTCTTTAAATTACTAGGGAGATTCTGGTCATTTTCAAAATAATGACTCATTAACATCACCTCTAAACAAAGAAAGAGACAAGCCATTATACTAAAAGTATATAGTTTGTCTCCTTTCGTAGTGTTATAATACACTATTTTTCCTATTTCGTCAACACTTTTTTTCGAAGTTCTTCTCTAAAATTGCTATTTGACAGTTTTGAAGTTATATCAAGGTAGTCAGAACTTCTTAAATATTCTTTCTTTAACTCCTTATCATCAAAAGCATATTTAACAAATTTATCTTTAAATCTTGATAGTTCATTATTAACATCAGCATTATCTATAATTCCAAGTGAATAGTTTTCGGCGAGAAAGTTCAGATAAACATTAACTAAATAGTTAGATAAAATATTCATTAAGTTTATTGCTTCTTTGCTTTCATAGTCATAGTTATCTAGTTTATCCATCATTGTAATAAAACCAATAGCTTCTTGTTTTGATGAATGTTTAGATAAAAATTTAATGAGTCCCATAAGGTCATTAGAAGTATACATATTTCGCATCTTTTCTTTTCCTAACATTAACTCAACTTTACTTACAATATTAGCTTCTATCATATAAGCAATATCAATATGGAAATAGCGCTTTGTTAATAAATCTGTATATCCTTCATTTATAGAATTAGCGATATCTACACAATCATTTCCTTGATTAAATCCACAATAATAATTTTCATTATTTTCATGATATGTAAAAGCATGAAATAATTCGTGATAGATCGTATCTATTATATATAACTTAATTTTATTATTATAAAAATTATAATAACCAGTTGCCCCATATTTTTTAGCTTTTGATTTCTTTAAGTTATTTATCTTTAATGTTTTTAATGTCCCATTTGAATTTCTAAAATTAAAATCAGCTTGAGTTTTTTTTATGAATTTTTTAATGTATGGTTTATATTTTTTGTTTATATTCAGTTTATTAATGTCTATTATTATCTCTTGTTTACCTAAAACCGGCCCTATAGATGTAATTTTACCATATAACAAATCAAATTTTGATTTGTTAATCTCCAGATTCTTAAGTGTCATAGTTAGTCCTCTTTTCTAATGAGGTTTATATTAACACAATTTATATAGAAAGGAAAGATTTAATAACATGTTACTCTTATAATAATGGATAACATTGCAACTAAAAGATATAGGGTAGATATCATAAAAATAAGATAACTTATAACATGATGATTTAGAAGCTTCTTTTTTATAGTAGTTATTACAAACTTAAACATGGTAAAGACTATAAATATTACTATTGGAATTAATAATAAAGATAGATAAACTATATGTCCATTATTTGAAAATGCCACTGGTAGAAAAACTGGAAAACAAATACTAACTCCTACAAAGATACTAAAGTATAAGTTTAATATTAATGATAGTAAAGAGAAGTTCTTATAATATAGGAATAATGCTAGGGGTATAAATATTATTAGCCACAAAGGATAATTAGTTATAATCTTAAAAAGAAAAAGATTATCTTCAATATAAGTAAAGTAATAGTAACTTAAGAAGTATGCTAGCAATATTATGATGATACTTATAATTAAAAGAGGTATTTCTTTCTTAAAACTAAACTTCTTATTTCTTACATCATCTTTAAAACTTTCATAGGAACTTTTCTTTAAATCTACTTCTTTTATATCTTTATATACTACTTTATTTATCGTTCCACAATATGGGCAACTAAATAGATTATCTTTATACTCTTTTTTACAATTAGGACATTTCATAATACTTAATCAAGAAAAACGGCACCTACTATAAATCTACCATTTTTACTAATATCTCCTTTCTTATAGGCAACATGAGAATAGAAATCATCATCTGTTCTTGTATCTTTATTTGAAACTGTAATATTTTCCTTTTTTAGACCTTTTTCTAATAACTGATTGATGGTAGCTTCTCTTAAATCTATATAATATAAATTTTCTCTTTTTTCAATCGCATTTTTCCAAGCATATTTATTTGTGGCAATTGGAGGATATTTGTCATAAACATAACTTTCTTTTGAAATACAAGGAGTAAGATAGGCTTCTATATTTTTGCTATCAACATTACTTTCTTTTACTAAAGCAGATAACATTTGTTGGGGCAGTAATCTATTTATATATTCACCTCCACAATGAGCGATAGCTAGCATCCAGTTTTCTTCAGTTATTTTTGCTAGTAAAATTAACATAGGACAATCTGCAACCTTATCTGCTACTAAAATATTTTTTATACTGCTATCCATAATTAAAAAATCATCATGAAAGTATTTCTCACCATTTAAATATTTCATAACATTTTCTTTTGTTAATATTTCATAGGTTCCATCTTTATAATTAAAGGTTTCGTCTTGTTCTTCATAAATTGTTTTTTGAACCGGTATTAATATATTGACATTATTTAAATTATGTTTTTGTAAAAAGTTGTTCTTATTTAACTTAAACTTACTTTTCCTTTCCTCTTCTGTTAGATTTGGATAAAACATTTTATCATCTGACATAATTCCGTCTTCTCGTTTTGAATAAATTATTTTAAGCTTCATAACATTCTCCTTCTAATCAATTATAACAAGTTTAATTTAAAAGAAAAAGAGGTTTGTTTCCTCTTCTACTCGTTATTACTTGTATTATTTATCATAGGAGCTAGGTCATAAAGGGTTCCATCTTTAGTTTGAGCTAGCACTGTAACACTACTACTTGTTCCAGATGTAACATTAGCTGTATAGAATTTAACAACATCTTTAACATTTGATATAGTTTGATATGTTGTAAGTCCTTCTACTCCATTAGTAGATAAGGTTTGATATACAGGAATATAGGAAATTGTTCCATCTTCCATTAAGAATAAGATAACATCTCCTGTTCTATCTTGTCCAATACCACTAAATAAAACATCATTTACTTTGTTATTAAAAGTTATTGTTTGACTTTCTAAAACACCTTCTTCTACACCAGTTAGGTCCCAATTTAATAGATAGGTATTAGAAAGAGTAGCTTTATTATAACTTAATGTAGCAACTTTACCTGTTTTATCAATACTAACATTAATAGTGCCACTATAATTTGCTAAAGTGTATGAACTTTCTCCTCCATTCTTTATATTACTAGTATCAAAATCTAAGGAGTAACTTTGACCTTCACTTTCTGTATTTTCTTCAATTTCTTCTGTTTTATTGCTTTCTTCACTACGTACTTTTAGGTTAGCACTATACACACAAATAAATGCTATTATACAAATAAATAGTGCAAGTAATAATCCAATACAGATATTAAGACCTATATTACCTTTTTTCTTCTCCTTTTTTGCCATTTCTATACCTCCTCTATTATTAAGTTTATCACAATTAAAAGGGAAAGAAAACGAGAAAGTAGTTTATAAGTGTAAACTTTGTGATTAATTTACAAAAAAAAGAAGCTAATTACTTAACTTCAACAGTAGCACCAGCTTCTTCTAATTTAGCTTTGATTTCATTAGCTTCTTCAACAGAAATGTTTTCTTTAATTGGTGAACCAGCATTATCAACTAAATCTTTAGATTCTTTTAATCCTAGTCCTGTAATTTCACGAACTACTTTGATAACTGCAACTTTAGCAGCTCCAGCATCAGTGATTGATACTGTAACTGTAGATGGTCCAGCATCTTCAGTAGTAGCAGCTCCTGGAGCAGCAACTGCAACAGCTGATGGGTCTACACCAAACTCTTCTTTCATTGCGTCTACTAATTCTTTAATTTCTAAAAGATTCATTTCTTTTAATGAGCTAATAAATTCTTCTTTTGTTAATTTTGCCATTTTATTTTCCTCCTTATAATTAATTTTCTTCTTTTTCTTTTTGTTCACTATATAAATTTAAGCAGATAGATAGGTCGCGAACAAGTCCTATCATACCACCTGCAAGCATAGTAAGTAAGCCATCTCTTGATGGAATCTTTGCATATTCAGCAAGTTTTGCTTCATCTGCTATTTCACCATCAACATAACCAATCTTTAATGTTAAATTTTCATGATCTTTAGCAAAATCTGATAATACTTTGATTGGAGTTATTTGGTCAGTACTGTAAGCAAATGCACTAGGTCCTTCTAGGGCTTCTTTTACATCAATGTTTAAATCATTGAAAGCTCTAGCCATTAAAGTATTTTTATATACTTTATAAACAGCACCGGCATCTCTTAAAGCACGTCTTAACTCTTTAATTTCAGCATCTGTTAGACCACGATAATCAAATAATACAAAGGTTGCACTATTATTAACATTATCTTTGATTTCATCAATAACTTCTTGCTTCTTTGCTAAGATTTTTTGATTAGCCATTTTTCCCTCCTATTTTTATCAGTTTAATACATTGTTTAAGCGTTTAACCGTTTGACTTTTTAATTTAAAAAGTTCTTGAGACTTCCCCCAAGAACTTTATTTATAAGAATTAGTCCTCGGTAGGATTTACTTTTATACCTACTGTCTTGGGTACTGTTTAAACTTTTAACTGATTTCTTTCCTATTATATTCTATAATCTTCTATTTGTCAAAAGAATTAATTTGAATCTTAATTCCAGGACCCATAGTAGATGAAATAGATATATTTTTAATATAGTCTCCTTTTACTGTAGCAGGTTTAATTTTAATAATTTGACTGACTACAGCATTTAGGTTTGCTAATAGGTCTTCTTCAGAAAATGATACTTTACCAATGATAGTATGGATATTACCAAAACTATCTGTACGGTATTCAACACGACCTGCTTTAGCATCTGATACGGCTTTAGCAACATCTGTTGTTACTGTTCCTGTTTTAGGGTTAGGCATTAATCCTTTTGGTCCAAGGATACGTCCTAATTTACCAAGTAAAGGCATCATATCTGGAGTTGCAATCATAGTATCAAATTCAAACCAATTTTCATTAGCTATCTTATCTAAGTAATCTTGGTCTCCAACATAATCAGCACCTGCATCTTTAGCAGCTTTAGCATTATCACCTTTAGCAATAACTAAAACACGGTTTGTTTTACCTGTTCCTTTAGGTAGAACAATAGCACCACGTAATTGTTGGTCTGCTTTTTTAGTATCAAGATTTAAGTTCATTGCAACTTCTACTGAAGAATCAAACTTAGTAATACTAGTTTCTTTAACTAATTTTACGGCTTCTTCTTTAGTATATAGTTTATTCTTTTCTACTTTAGTAGCAGCTTCACTATATTTTCTACTTCTTCTTTTCATTATTTTTCCTCCTTATGTGGTTATTCGGGTAAGCAATTAGTGTTACATCCTCCCACATAGGTATAACCTATATGTTTAATTATTAATCTTCTTTCTTTTCTTCTACGGCAACACCCATGTTTTTAGCTGTTCCAATTACTGTCTTCTTAGCTGCTTCTATGTCATAGCAGTTTAAGTCTGGTAATTTGATTTCAGCAATTTCTGTAACTTGAGCGTCTGTAAGTGTTGCAACTGTTTCATTCTTTCCTTTTGTTGAACCTTTATTGATTTTTGCATACTTCTTAATTAAGAATGGAACTGGTGGAGTTTTGATTACAAAGTCAAAGCTTCTATCATCATATATAGAAATTTCAACTGGTAAAATATCTCCCATCTTATCTCTAGTTGCATCATTATATTTTGTACAAAATTCCTGTAAATTTATTCCAGCAGGTCCTAAAACTGTTCCAACTGGTGGAGCAGGTGTTGCTTTTCCTGCAGGAATTTGTAACTTGATTTTCTTTACAACTTCTTTCTTTGCCACGAAAAACACATCCTTTCTTACTCGTTTTCGCGAGTGGTTATAATAGCATTTCACTTTTCAATATCAAGATTTTTTATCATGATATTTTGCACTTTTTGCTTCCCACTAATATTAATCTATATAAAATTAATATAGCCCCTAAATAATAGCATAGTTTTTCTTATTTGACAAGAGTAAACTAAGCTTTTTCTATTTGTGTTAATTCAACTTCAACTTGAGTCTCTTGTCCGAATAAGTCAACATTAAGTTCAATTTTTTCATTAGCGGTATCAACTTCTTCAATAGTTCCAAACATTCCTGTAAATGGACCACCTATTATTTTAACCTTAGTACCAGGTTGTAATTCTTTATCAACATCAATTCTACTTATACCCATGTTCTTTAAGATATGATCCACTTCACTAGGTTGTAATGGAGTTGGTTTTGCACCTTTACCACTTGAACCAATAAAGCCTGTAACTCCTGGAGTATTACGAACTATATACCAAGCTTCATCTGTCATAATCATTTCAACTAAGATATATCCTGGAAATAATTTCTTTACTTTAGTCTTTTTAACTCCATCTTTAATTTCTGTCTCTTCTTGTTCTGGAACAATTACTCTAAATATATAATCTTGCATATTCATTGATTCAGCACGCATTAAAAGTTTCTCTTGAACTTTCTTTTCATGTCCTGAATACGTATTAACGACATACCATTGTTTTTCCATAACTCTTTCCTTTCTATTTACCTAATGAATGTAGTGCTGCTAATATTACATCTATTAAATAGAAGAATAATGAACAGCAGATAATAAATACTATTGTAGCGATAGAATATTTAATCATTTCTTTTCTTGATGGCCACTTTACTCTTTTAAATTCTGTTTTTACACCATTAAGAAAATTAGATATCTTTGCAAATATACTAGTCTTTTCTTTCTTTTTACCTTTAGAAGAAGATTTTTTATTTTCTTTTTTAGTTACTTCTTTTAAAGAGTCTTTTTTCATTTCTTTAGTTTCTTCTTTTTTCTTTGCCATATACACATCTTCCTTTATATTTTTTCTAAAAGAAAAACACTTCTCAGTGCTTAAGGTTAAATTACCACAAAGTACCTTTATAGTCAAGCATTTTTCTAATTCTTTTAAAGTTTTTATTTTTAATCTATACTGTAAACTTTTACTTTATTAGCATTATGGTTATCTTTAATACAAGTTTTTATTAGAGAAAAGCTTAACTTTAAGCTATAAGAGTCATTGTTAAGTTCATATTTGTCTATAATATCATAAACTTTATTTTCATCAATATCTCGAGAACGAATATATTTTTTTATAATATCTATACTAGTCAATCCTAAACTTTCAAAGTCATATTCAATTAGTTTATCAATGTATAAAGAAAGTAAATATAATCTTTCGCTTTTTGTAAAATCTATTTTAGAGATAACAGGAACTTCTATATTAAAATTGCCTATATCACTATTTTCTTCTTGTTTTAGGAGTTTTGCTTGATATTTAGCAAGTACAGTCTTTAGAACTTCTTCATTGGTCCTATTATATATTTTTGTTAATTTTTCTTTTGTTTCATTATCTAAATTAAAATCATTATGAAGATTTTCTTTGTAGATTGGAATAACTCTATCTAACATATATTTAGCAATTATTTTTGCTTGTTCTACTCTATCCATTTATTAATCCTTTCTATTTTACTTTAAATGTTTCAAAAACATCTATTTTCCACAGTAATTGTGGATAAAGTTTTATTTTTTCTATAAAATTAACAACTTTTGGGGATTATTTTATCTTAATAAACTTTTTCTTTCATTTAGAGCATATCTTTTGATTAAAGAAAATTCTGTTTCTAAAGAATAGGTGTTTTTACTAGCAAAAATATTAGGGTTATTATAGATATTTATTTCTTCTGGAATATTATCTTTGCTTACCCATTTTTTAACAATATTAATACTAGTTAAGCCAAAGCTATCTATGTCTAATTCTACTAGTTTTTTTATATATAATGATAATAAGTACTGTTTTTCACTTTTAGAAAGTTTTTCCACAGTTATAACGGGAACACAAATAGTTGTATTACTAAAATCATCTTTAATTATTTTTTTATTAAAAAGTTCTTGATATTTATAACAAAGTTTAGATATAACATCTTCATATGTATTTAAAAAGAAGCTATCGATTTCTTCACATTTATTATAATCACATTCAAAATCTCTTACTAAAGCTATTTCATATTTATCCATTAATTTGTCATAAAACTTTTTTAAGTTTTGACGGTCTATTTGTAAATTTTTCATTTTTATCACTCACTTTTCATTTCAAATAGAGCATTTCTAAGTTCCATAGCACGTTCAAAGTCAAAGTTCTTAGCTGCTTCCTTCATTTCAGTTTCAATTCTCTCTATTTCTAACATCTTTTCTTGTTTAGTTAATTTCTTTTTAGGTTTAGTAGAGTCTTTTGTATCTACATTACTAATAACTTCTCTAATTTCCTTTTCAATTGTTTTAGGAATAATACCATGTTTTTTATTATAAGCTTCCTGTATTTCACGACGACGTTTTGTCTCTTTAATGGCTTTATCCATAGACTCTGTTATATTATCTGCATACATAATGACGTGGCCACTTGCATTTCTGGCACAACGTCCAATAGTTTGAATAAGACTTCTCTCACTTCTTAAGAAACCTTCTTTATCAGCATCTAATATAGCGATTAGGGAAACTTCTGGAATATCTATTCCTTCACGTAGAAGATTGATTCCAACAACGACATCATAAATACCACATCTTAAGTCATGAATAATTTGCAAACGTTCTAGAGTTTTAATCTCAGTATGAAGATAAGCAACTTTGATATCTAAATCTTTTAAGTAGCTTGTTAACTCCTCACTCATTCTAATAGTTAAAGTAGTAATTAAGACTCTTTCATTCTTCTTAATACGTTCATTTATTTCTCCTACTAAATCATCTATTTGTCCTTCTGTCTTTCTAACTTCAATAGTTGGGTCAAGTAGTCCTGTAGGTCTAATGATTTGTTCAACATACTCACCATGTGTTTTTTCAAGTTCATAATCACCTGGTGTTGCTGATACATAAATCGCTTGTTTTATTTTCTTTTCAAATTCATCGAACTTTAAAGGACGGTTATCAAGGGCACTAGGTAAACGGAATCCATAGTCAACTAAGTTTTGTTTTCTAGCTCTATCACCATTATACATTCCTCTTACTTGAGGTAGAGTTACATGAGATTCATCTACTATTAATAGATAGTCATCGCCAAAGAAGTCCATAAGAGTTGTAGGAGTTTCCCCAGGCTTACGTCCTGCCATAGGAGCTGAATAGTTTTCAATACCATGACAGAATCCTGTTTCCTCTAACATTTCAATATCATAGTTAGTTCTCTGTTCAAGACGTTCTGCTGCTAAAAGCTTATTTTCACTCTTAAGTTCTTCTAAACGTTCTTGTAACTCTTTTTTTATCCTTTTAATCGCTTCTTTTAATTTGTCATCACTAATTACAAAGTGACTAGCAGGGAAGATACTAATATTTTTCTTATTAGAGATAACTGTTCCTGTTAAGACATCTATTTCACTAATTCTATCTATTTCGCTACCAAAGAATTCTATTCTATAACCTGTTTGATTTTGATTAGTAGGAATTATTTCCAAGACATCTCCTCTTACTCTAAAGGTACCACGATGGAAGTCTAAATCGTTTCTTGCATATTGCATTTCCACAAGTTTTACTAATACTTCATTTCTCTCTATTTCTTCTCCAACTCTTAGCGTTAACATTTTATTTTTATATTCTTCTACTTCTCCTATACCGTAAATACAAGAGACACTAGCGACAACAATTGTATCTTTTGATGAAAGTAGTGCAGATGTTGCAGCATGTCTTAATTCATCGATTTCATCATTTATAGAGGAATCTTTTTCAATATAAGTATCAGTACTAGGAACATAAGCTTCTGGTTGATAATAATCATAGTATGAGACAAAGTACTCTACATTGTTCTCAGGAAATAATTCTTTCATTTCGCTATAAAGTTGTCCTGCTAAAGTTTTATTATGGGCAAGGATTAGGGTTGGTTTATTTACCTTTGCAATGACATTAGCCATAGTAAAAGTTTTACCTGTTCCTGTCGCCCCTAATAAAACTTGTTCTTTTTTCCCTTCTTTTATGCCTTCTACCAATTCTTTAATTGCTTCAGGTTGGTCGCCACTTGGTTTGAATTTTGAGACTAATTTGAACATTTCTAATCACCTTTTTTCATTTTATATTCTTTGTATAACTTCAATACTTTAGTAATGTCTTCTAAATTTTCCTTTTGTTTTTCTCTCGTACTAGCAGTGAGCCCCTCAAGTGGTACTGTTCTTTGTTCTTCTTTTTCAAATAGTTGCCAAGGAATATATTTAGAATACGCATCTAAAGTTAAAGCTTTATAGTTACTAGCAAGAAAAAAATCTAAAGCTTGTAATTCTATAGGAACCTTTAATATATCACTAAACAAGTAAATTTCTCCTCCATATATGAATGGAGAAACTATCTGCACTGTCGATGGTAATTTATATACTTCTTCATATATATTTTCATCAGATGGTAATAATAATACATTTCTATTATCACCATTACAACTATTTATATAACTTTTTATTATTTTATCTTGTCTAGTTTTTTCAAACAACGTATCTTTAGAACTTTCTATTATTCTTATATAATTTTTAGGTAAAAATAGATTATCATCTGATTTTTCATTGTATGGTTTAAAACTAACAAGTATTTTTTCTTCACCTTTAGGAAACTTCTTTAAATCTATACTGGTCTCTAGTTTATATAACTTACAATAATCTGGCTTTCCATTCATTTTTTCTTGTCTATATTCTTTTAACTTATATTCATTTATCCTTAAATTTGTAACTAATAAACTTTTTTTATCATTACTTAATTCATATAGATTTTTTTTCATGACTCTTCTCCTTCAGTCGCTATTATATCATTACAATATCATATTTACAAATAAATTATAATAAACCAGCAAAAAAGAGTAAATTTCTTCGCAAAGAAAATCTGATATAATTATTACTACAGAATAAGAAAGGATGTAGTAA
>CALWAJ010000042.1 GCA_944373065.1 uncultured Bacilli bacterium | reverse complement strand
CTTGATACTGATTTAACTGCTGATGATTTAGTTGAAGTTGTAGATAGATATAAAGCTGAATATAAAAAACATGCAGGTGAGGAGTTTCCACAGGATGCTAAAGTACAGTTGATAGAGGCAGTAAAGGCAGTATTTAGAAGTTGGAATAATGATAGAGCGATTACTTATAGACGTCTTAATGATATTCCAGGGGATTGGGGTACTGCTGTTAATGTTCAAGAGATGGTTTATGGTAATATGGGTAATACTAGTGGAACAGGTGTTGCATTTACAAGAAATCCTGCTACTGGGGAAGCTAAGTTATATGGAGAGTATCTAATTAATGCTCAAGGAGAGGATGTAGTTGCAGGTATTAGAACACCACAGTCTATTGAGACATTAAAAGAAGTTATGCCTGAATGTTACGAGGAATTTGTTAAGATATGTAAGACTCTAGAAGATCATTATAAAGATATGCAAGATATGGAGTTTACTATTGAAAATGGTAAATTATTTATGCTTCAAACTAGAAATGGTAAAAGAACAGCAGAAGCGGCTTTAAGAATTGCTGTTGAACTAGTTTCTGAAGGTAAAATAAGTAAAGAAGAAGCATTAATGAGAGTAGAACCTAAACAATTAGAACAACTATTACACCCAGCTTTTGATAAAGAGGCTTTAAGTAAGGCAAAAGTTATTGGTAAAGGTTTAGCAGCTTCTCCTGGAGCAGCAACTGGACATTTATACTTTAGTGCCGATGATGTTATGAAAGCTCATGAAAATGGTGTAGAAGATATAATATTAGCAAGAGAAGAAACGTCTCCAGAAGATATTGAAGGCATGAATATCGCTCGTGGTATCTTAACAGTAAGAGGTGGAATGACATCACATGCTGCCGTTGTCGCTCGTGGTATGGGTACTTGTTGTGTATCAGGTTGCTCTGATGTTATAGTTGATGTTAATAAGAAAACTTTAACTACTAAAGATGGTAAAGTCTTTAAAGAAAGTGATTATCTTAGCTTAGATGGTTCAACTGGTAATGTTTATGGAGAAGAGATAAAGACAGTTCCTGCGTCTATTAGTGGTAACTTTGAAACATTCATGAACTGGGCTGATGAAGTAGCAGACTTAGAAGTTAGAACTAATGCTGATAATCCTAGGGATGCTAAAGTTGCAAGAGACTTTGGGGCTAAAGGTATTGGACTTTGTCGTACAGAGCATATGTTCTTTGATAGTGAGAGAATCTTTAACTTTAGAAAGATGATAGTTGCACCTACAAAAGAAAAAAGGGAAGAAGCCTTAGATGCTATATTACCTTATCAAAAAGATGACTTTAAGGAACTATTTAAAGTAATGGATGGTTATGAAGTTACTATTAGATTTTTAGATCCACCACTACATGAGTTCTTACCTCATACTGATGATGAGATTAAAGCTCTTGCCAAAGATTTAGATATGGACTTTGTTGCTTTAAAGAATAAAGTAGAGTCACTAAAAGAATTTAATCCAATGATGGGTCATCGTGGATGTAGGCTTGCTGTTACTTATCCTGAAATTGCTGTCATGCAAACAAAAGCCGTTATATACTCAGCTTTAGAAGTAGAAAAAGAAGGTATTAAAGTAACACCTGAGATTATGATACCTTTAGTAGGTGATGTTAATGAATTAAAATATGTTAAGAATATAGTAACTACTACTGCTGATAAGATTCTTGCAGATAGTGATAGTAGTCTAACATATAAAGTAGGTACAATGATAGAGATACCTCGTGCTGCTCTTTTAGCAGACCAAATTGCAACAGAAGCAGAGTTCTTTAGTTTTGGTACTAATGATTTAACACAAATGACTTATGGATTCTCAAGAGATGATGCTTCTAAATTCTTAAAAGATTACTATGATAAAAAAATCTTTACAAATGATCCTTTCGCAAGCTTAGATACTGTTGGTGTTGGTAAGTTAGTAAAAATGGCTGCTGAACTTGGTAGAAGTACAAGAAGTGATATTAAATTAGGAATCTGTGGAGAGCATGGAGGAGACCCTAAGAGTATAGCTTTCTGTCAAAAAGTTGGACTTAATTATGTTTCTTGTAGTCCATTTAGAGTACCTGTAGCAAGACTTGCTGCTGCCCAGTCTAAATTAGAGAATTAATATGTCATTATATGATAGAATGCTTAATATTGCTAATATAGATAAAGAAACTGTTATTAAGAAAGCAATAGAAAGTACTAAAAGTGATTTAGAAGGATTAGATTATGAGAGAATGTGCTTAGTATATAACTGGTATTTATATGAGAATCTAAAAGATATGTCATGTCTTGCTTATATAATAGATACTGATGATTTAGGATTTGATTATAAGCATAGATTTGTTTTAGTACCAACTGATAATAGTAGTTACTATTTAGCAGATTTAACTTATAAACAGTTTGGCAAAGATGATGATATCTTAAGTAAATTATATAATAATGGTTATGAAATGATAGATAATGATAAATATAATTATTATCTACATAAAGTAACTGGTAGCAATAAAGATATAACAATTGATGAAAGTTTATTTAAAGAAACAAAGGGACTTGGTAAATAATTCTGAGTCTTTTTCCTTGACTTTCTTAATTAAAGATAATAATATATATTCCCAAAGAAGGGAATGAATTAACATGGGAATGCCTAGATTAAATTTAGAAGAGTTTTTGAAAGAAAATAGAGAATGTAGAATATTAAAAAGGTGCAAAGATACTACGATAATACAACTTTCTAATGGTGAATTATTAAAAATTCTTGATGATGAATTATTAGAAAAGTTATCTGATACAGGATTTGGTTTAGAAGAAAGATTAAATGAAGTACAAAACTTATCTAACTTTAATTTTGCCTTGCCAACAAGAATACTTGAAAGTGATGATATTGTTAATTCTTATACGATGCCATATATTCCAGGTGTTGATTTTACTGATTATTATGAAAATATATTTGATTTAATGAGTTATGCAAAAATACATTCGCAAATTGAAAATAATATAAAAGAAGGAAATAAATTAGGGATAGTATTCCCTGATTTATGTACAACAGAAAACATTAGAGTTACTGATGAAGGGAAAGTAGTTTTTATTGATTACGATGGTTTACAAATAAAAGAGATGCCAGCGATTGGTTTTTCAGACTTTCTAGGAACACCAGAAGAAGTATTAAATAGTAAATATTATGATTTCGAAACAGGTTTATTTACTAAAGAAATAGATATAAAAAGTGCTATATTTTTATATTTTGTGGATGTATTTGGTATAAATCTAGCTAGTGTAAATAGAATAAATCCCTATACTGGGCAAATGGTAACTTTAGATGATGTATTTTCCATAATTAATCTTCAAGATGTTGATGTACAACAAAAGGTATGGAAGTTATATCAAACATCTATACCAAATGAGTTTTTAAGTGATGATATTTATAAGCTTGCAGAACAATATAAATTAATTGAACCTTATCTAGGTGCAGGAATAAAGAAATTAATTAAAAAATAGTATGTTTTAAGATGTTATTACAGTAGTGTATAAATAAAGTAAAAAAATTAAGTCTTTCATTTGTTATTATTGTTGTAAGATAAAAAGTAGTTATATATTTTTTTACAGGAGAATATAATATAAATGTATACTTATTGACATTTATGTCAAAATATAGTATATTATTATTGCATTAGATGAATGTAATATGTAAATGTTAGCCGCTTATGGATGGTGCGGGTTATAAATGATTCCAATCGCGAAATGTTAGTCGCTTCCGAGTGGTGCGAGTTATAAATGATCTCGGTCGAAAATGTTTGAAGACTATATCTTTTTGATATAGTTTTCTTTTACTCAACAATTAATTTTATACTTGCAATTATAAAAGTGTTTTGATATATTTTAGTTACAAATAATTTATATTTAGGGGGTGCTTGTAAAATGAAAGTTCAAACAGGATATTTATATCATATCAAAGATGAGTTTTTTGATATGATAAATGGTAAAGGTTTAATGATAAATCATGAAAATGGAAGATCTAGACCTACTTACTTTACAATTAAAGATAAGGACATACTATGGTTTATTCCATTAAGTAGTAAAGTTTCTAAATATCAACCTATAATAGATAAAAAGGTTAAGAAATATGGTGATTGTCGTTCTATAATGATAAGAGAGATTGCTGATAAAAAATCAGTTATATTATTACAAAATGCCTTTCCTACACTAGAGAAATACATAGACCATCCTCATACTATAAATGGTGCTCCTGCCAGAGTAGGTGACCTTTTAAAAGATGAAATATTAGAAAATTTTAATGCATTGTTGGCAATGAAAAAACAGGGAATTAATTTGTTTTTTACTGATATTGATAGAATTAAAGAAATGATACTTGAAGAGAAAGATTTATAATTTATAATTCTTATTTTGGCTTCTATTTAAAAACTCTTTTGCATCTTTTAACATATTTAAATAAATTCCCTTGGCGTTTTCAATATTTGGTAAGTTGCCATTATCCATACCTTCTATCAATTTATCTAGGTTTCTAGACATTTTTGTAAAAGCTGAAGATGATGTCATTACACTATTTATATATATAGCTAGTTTAGATGGGGTTTCATAGTTTTCAAAAGTATCATCAATTAATTCTTCGATTTTAGGATTTCTTTTATATATATTTAAAATATTTAAATGTATATCATATGCGCTATATGAAAAACTAATTAGTTCTTTTTGTAAGCTTTTAAGAAAGTCATTGATGTTGTTATTATTTAAATAATCTTTCAATAAATTTAAAGCTTCATTTGTATAAGATTGAACAATCGCTTCTTCTAATTGCATATGTTTTCTTTTTAATTCTTTAGTTTCTAAATTAAAAGTATTAATAGATATTCCTTCTATATCTTTTATTTCTTTATCATTTTTAGTAATATTTCCATGTCTTAATAAATGAAATAATTCATGAGTGATTTTCATAACAGCTTCAGCTTTATTAATTTTCTTGTTATCTTTTGATAATATTAAATAGTTATCTAGAGATAGGTTTCCAGTTTCTTCATCATAATTAATATTTCTTGTAATGACAGCCCCAGCAGCTTTTAATATTTCAATATCGTCTATACCTTCAATATTATCAATCGCTAAATTTAAAACACTTTTATTACCAACTATTAAATTTAAACTATTTAATATGTTTGGTAACTTTTTTAAAGTAAGTTCTGGTTTTAATAGAAATATAGCGAGAACAGATGCATATAAAACATTTAAATTTTCTTTATCAATATTTTCTTTTAAATTTGCATTTACTAAACTTTGACATTTTTCATATAATTCATTCATACTTATCCCTCTTTCTTTAGCGTTATATATTTTAACATAAATTTTGTCATTTTTATATCAATTTTATAATATTTTTGATAAACTTATGTTAGGAAGGTGATAAGATGAAATTTTTAATTACAGGAGGAGCAGGATTTATTGGTAGTAATTACTTACATTATGTTACTGATAAATACAAAGATGACTATTTTGTTTGTTTAGATGCTCTTACTTATGCAGGTAATTATAATAATATTAAAGATTTGGAAGAAAAAGATAATTATAAATTTGTAAAAGGAGATATTACTGATAGAAGTTTTATAGATAAATTATTTTGTGAAGAGAAGTTTGATGTTGTAATTAATTTTGCAGCAGAGTCTCATGTTGATAATTCTATTAAGAATCCAGAGATATTTTTAACTACTAATATTATTGGCACTGAAGTGTTGATGGATGCGTCCCTTAAATACAATGTTAAAAGATATCATCAGATATCAACTGATGAAGTATATGGTGATTTACCTTTAGATAGACCTGATTTATTATTTACAGAAGAGACTCCTCTTCATACATCTAGTCCATATTCTACTAGTAAAGCTAGTGCCGATTTACTTGTTATGGCCTATTACCGTACTTATGGACTTCCTGTTACTATTAGTAGATGTTCTAATAATTACGGACCATATCAATTTCCAGAGAAATTAATACCTCTTACTATTATGAAAGCATTAAATAATGAAAAAATACCTGTTTATGGAACAGGAGAGAATGTAAGAGATTGGATTCATGTTCATGACCATAATGTTGGTGTTGATTTAATCGTAAGAAATGGTAAAGTAGGAGAAGTATATAATTTAGGAGGACACTCTGAAAGACATAATATAGATATAGTTAAGACAATATTAAAACAAATGGGTAAGAGTGAAGATTTAATTACTTTTGTTGAAGATAGAAAAGGGCATGATTTAAGATATGCGATTGATTCAAGTAAAGTAGAAAAAGAACTAGGTTGGGAACTTACTTATACTTTTGAAGATGGTATTAAAGAAACAATAGATTGGTACTTAAATAATAAAGCTTGGATTGATGATATTAAGAATGGTACTTATAGAGATGCTTATAAATAAATAAAAAAAGAAATGTGCGTGTACACTATCCACATTTCTTTTTTTAGTTCATACTATTTACTGCTTTAGTAAGTCTTGATTTTAATCTAGCAGCTTTATTCTTATGAACAAGTCCACTAGTACAAGCTTTATCAATTCTTTGTAATGCAATATTTAACTTATTAGCAGCTTCATCCTTATTACCAGATACTACTGTTTTTTCAACATTTTTGATAGCAGTTCTCATACTAGATCTAACTAAAGTATTAACATCTGCTTTTCTAGCATTACTACGTACTCTTTTTTTAGCACTTCTAATATTTGGCATGTTTTTCACCTCACTTTTTGTAAACAATCTAATTTTAACAAATTATAAGGGATTTTGCAAATATTTTCTTATATTTTGTTAATAATATAATTGAAAGGAGACAGTAATTACGTTATGCATGAGATAGATTTAAGTAAATATAGAATTAGAACTGATTTGATTGTTGAACATTTAAGTAATATTAAAGACTATAAAAGATATGAAGAAGTTTATGATGATATTAAAATAGAAACAATAGAACTAGATAAAGATAGAGCGAAAATTATAGATAAAAAAGAAGGTATTTATAAAACTATTTACTTTGATGATGTTACTGATGAAAATAACTTTGCTAAATTATTAGATGTTACGATAAAAGCTATAAAAGATTTACTTAATAGTATTAATATTAAAGATAGTGATAGTGTCTTAATAATAGGTTTAGGCAATAGAAAAGCGACACCTGATGCTTTAGGGCCTCTTACAATAGATTCTATTAAAATAACAAGACAGATTGTAGAGTTAGGACTTCCTTTAGATAAAAAATACCGTGTTATTTCTTCAATAATTCCAGGAGTTATGGGAACTACAGGTATTGAAACTAAAGAAATAATAGAGGGAGTAATAGATAAAGTTAAACCTAGTTTTTTAATAGTTATAGATGCTCTTGCAGCATCTAGTCTTGAACGTATTAATAAAACAATTCAACTTACTGATACAGGAATACATCCTGGAAGTGGTCTTTTAAATAATAGATTTGAAATAAGTAAAGAGACTTTAGGCCTACCAGTTATTGCTATAGGAATTCCTACAGTTGTTGATGCTACGACGATAGTAAGTAATACTATTAATTATATCTTTAGACATTTCTCTTATGAAAAAGAAAATATTGATAATAAAAAATTAAAATTAGTTCCTACTATTAATAGAAATTATAAAGATCATGATAAGACTTTAAATAAAGAAGAAAGAAAAGAAGTTATGGGACTTATTGGAGATTTATCTGATGATGAGATTAAAGCTTTAATAACCGAAGTATTAACACCTTTAGGATATAATCTTTTAGTTACTCCTAAAGAAATAGATTTTGTTATTACTAAGTTGAGTGAACTTTTATCTAAAGCTTTAAATAAAAGCTTAGAATTAAACTAATTCGACATAATTTTAAGGACTCTTTTATTACTATGTAATAAAGGAGATTTTTATTATGAAGAAGAAATTTGTATCTAAGAATAAAAAACATAAAAAAATAAAATTTAAAGTTATTTTCTTCTTTATTAGTGTCTTTTTCTCATTTTTAATAACTATTAAAGCTTTATCTAGATATAGTCTTCCAAATCAGAATAAAGAGTTAGTAACTTTTTTAATAGAAAATAATAATCCCTTTATTATTAACAGTAAATCTAATTATAGTTATTTTCATAAGATTATGACAAAGTTAATAGATTTAGATTTATCTAATCCTCTTTCTATTTTAGATACTAATTTTAAAGGATTAACTAAAGATGTAGAAACAAAAAAAGAAGTTAAGAAAGTAAATAATATAGAAAATAGTTCTCCTACTATATATTTATATAATTCTCATGATACAGAAGAATATACACCTACTTCTTTTGCAGAATATAGTGTTATGCCAACAGTAAAGTTATCTGATTATGTTTTGAAAGAAGAATTAGAAAAGAATGGTTTTAGTGTTTTAATAGAAGATACTACTATTAGTAGTATTAGAAGTAGTTTAGGACTAAATTATGCAGGAAGTTATGAAGCTAGTAGAGTTTTGATGGAAGAAGCTAAGAAGAATAATCCTACTTTAGAGTATTTTATTGATATTCATAGAGATTCTATAGGTCATGATAAAACTACTTTAAATTATAATAATAAGAATTATGCTAAAGTTATGTTTTTAGTAGGATTAGAAAATCCTAATTATCAAAGTAATTTAGAATTTAGTAATAGAATAAGCGAATTAATAAATACAAAAGTACCAGGATTATCTAAAGGTATATATGAAAAAGCAGGAGAAGGAGTAAATGGTGTTTATAATCAAGATTTTTCTAATAGAGTTATTTTAATAGAAATAGGGGGTCCTGAAAATACAATAGATGAAGTTTATGAGACATTATTAGTATTAAGTGAAGTATTAACAGAGGTGATTAATAATGACTAAGACTAAGCTTAATATAATAAGATTAATAGTGTTGATTTTAGTTTTTCTTTTCTTTGTTTTATATTTTATGCAAGCGAGTGGGTATAATGAATATACAAGAAATAGAGAAAATATGTTAAGTGAAGAGCAGATAAGAGAGTATGAAGAAGATATAAAAGAAGGGAAAGATGTAACTATTAAGGATTATCTTAATAAAGATAAAGTTAATTATGATAATAAGGTTTCAGAATTGGGACTTGATTTATCTTACTTAATAGAAACTGCTTTTAATAAAGGAATGAATGCTTTCTTTAATATGCTTAATGAAGCGGTTAGTTCATAGTAAATGTTTGTACTAGTAATTGAAAAGTGAGGTTCTATGTGTTAAACTTGTAATAGTAAGATGTATAATATGGAAAGTAGGATTAGTTATGGTAAAGGTAAGAAAAGAGATAATTATAATAGGAGTATTACTTTTATTAGTAATAGTAATGATAGGAGTATCATATGCAGCGTTTAGATTTATGGGTGAAGGAACTAAGTTAAACAAAATAACTACAGGTTCTATTACTATGGAATATACAGAAAGTAGTAATACTATTAGTTTAACAGGAGCATTACCAACAACTGATGAAACTGGAAAGAAAAGATTAAATCCAGGAGAGTATTTTGATTTTACAGTAAGTAGTACTATTGTAGGAGATGTAAATATCAATTATGAAATAAGTGCTAAAGAAATAGGAGAAGGTACAATAGATGGCTCTAATATAAAACTATATTTAACAAGAATAGAAGATGATGGAACAGAAGAAGAGTTAATGGCTCCAGAAGTATATAATGAAGAAAGTACATCTAACGATTATACAGGAAGACCAGCAGGAGAAATGAGTTTATATACAAATAGTATGAATAGTAGTGAAAGTAATAAATATAGACTTAGAATGTATGTAGATGAAAGTTATAATCCTCAAGATGATGGAGGAGGATTACAATTTAGTGTACAAATAAATGTCTATGGTAAAGATGGAGAAAAGTATGTTCCAACAGCAGTAGATACATTACTTGAAAAAGTAAATGCCGAAGGTTTAGATTATAACAGTGCAAGTGATGATGAAAAGAAAGAGATGTGGACATTTAGTCATCCAGAAACAGAGCAAACAGATGCTTTGACAGATTATAGATATATAGGAGCTGATCCTAATAATTATGTAGAGTTTAATGATGAGTTATGGAGAATAATAGGAGTATTTACAGTAGATGATGGAACAGGTAAGAAGGAACAAAGGCTTAAGATAATAAGAAATGAATCTCGTGTTGTGACTTGGAATTCTAACAATACAAATGATTGGCCTAATTCTACTTTAAATATTAGCTTAAGCTCAGGAAATTTTTTATATGGTAAATCTAAAAGTATGATAGAAAATGCTGTATGGTACTTGGGAGGAATTTCGGACTATTCTAATGCAATAGTAAGTCAGTGGTATACATATGAAAGAGGTACAACTGTATATGAAGGAAGAAATACATCATGGGTAGGAAAAGTAGGATTAATGTATCCATCAGATTATGGATACGCAACAAGTGGAGGTGCTACAACAGATAGAAATACTTGTTTAAATAAAGAATTATCTAATTGGAATGAACTAAGTGATTGTTATACTAATGATTGGATATATGATTCTTCTAAACAATGGACAATTACACCAGCAGCATATAATTTTAGTAGTGTGTTCTTTGTTAATGACTCGGATGTGGGCGGTAGTTTTGCTGTAACTACTTTTATTAATGAACGACCAGTGGTTTTTCTAAAATCTAATATTAAAATTGTAAATGGTGATGGAAGTAGTGGTAATCCATATGTTTTATCTTTTTAAATAAGAGTAATGGAGGATAATAATGAAAGATGTATCAAATAGAAAAGAGATAATTATAATAGGAGTATTACTTTTATTAGTAATAGCAATGCTAGGTGTAAGTTATGCAGCTTTTAGATTTATGGGTGAAGGGACTAAGTTAAACAAAATAACTACAGGTTCTATTACTATGGAATATACAGAAAGTAGTAATACTATTAGTTTAACAGGGGCTTTACCAACAACAGATGAGACATGAAAGAAAAGATTAAATCCTGGAGAATATTTTGATTTTACAGTAAGTAGTACTATTGTAGGAGATGTAAATATCAACTATGAAATAAGTGCTAAAGAAGTAGGAAAAGGTACTATAGATGGAAAGTATATAAAATTATATTTAACAAGAATAAAAGAAGATGGAACAGAAGAAGAGTTAATGGCTCCAGAAGTATATAATGAAGAGAGTACATCTAACGATTATACAGGAAGACCTGCTAATGAGATGAGTTTATATACAAGTAGCATGAGTAGTAGTGAAAGTAATAAATATAGACTTAGAATGTATGTAGTTTCTACAATACTCTAGGTAGTTTAAATAAAATAATCACGACTATCTAATCGTTGAATTACAATATTAGTTTTTAATTTTCTTTGTCATAAACACCTAGATTTTGATTTTTTGAACGGTGAAAAAAATCAAAATCGGGGCTTCGCCCCACTAGGGTATTATTTAATATATTAAAATTAAAAAGTGTTATCAGTATTTATAATTTACTGGTAACACTTTTAATCTATACCTTTAAAAAACTCTATAATTGGAACATCTAATTTTTTAGATAATACAT
>CALWAJ010000041.1 GCA_944373065.1 uncultured Bacilli bacterium | reverse complement strand
TAACTTGTAAAGATAATGCTTTTTCAAACTCATTACTAATTTCTACTGGTACTTCTTTAATCTTAGCTTCATATTCATCTTTAGCTTTTTCATAAAGATACTCTATGATATCATCAGCATCTCTATTTTCAAGTTCAACTTTACTAATATCATTTTTTAATAAATTTTCATTAGCAAAGTCAGTAATACTTTGTAATTCTTCATCAGTTATAACACTATCTATATTTCTTGACTTAACTAAATCTGTAACATGATTATGAATTGAGTTTAGTACTGTTTCATGAATTGATTCACTATCTAAGATTTCATTACGTTTACCATACATAATTTCTCTTTGTGTATTCATAACATCATCATATTGTAATAAATGTTTTCTAGCATCATAGTTATTGCCCTCAACTCTTTTTTGAGCAGTACCAATTGCTTTTGTAAATGTTTTACTTTGAATAGCTTGGTCTCCAAAACCAAAGCTCTTCATCATTTCTCTAATATGTTCACTACCAAATCTAATCATTAAGTCATCTTCCATAGAGACAAAGAACTGGGTATAACCTGGGTCTCCTTGACGTCCAGAACGGCCTCTTAACTGATTATCAATACGACGTGATTCATGACGTTCTGTACCTATTACACAAAGACCACCTAATTCTCTTATTTCATCTGATAGTTTGATATCAGTACCACGACCAGCCATGTTAGTAGCGATAGTTACAGAACGATGTTCACCAATCTTAGAGATAATTTCAGCTTCACGAGCATGGTTCTTAGCATTTAATATTTCATGAGGTATATGAGCTTTCTTTAATAAGTCACTAATTAATTCACTTGTTTCAATAGCGATAGTACCAATTAAGACAGGTTGTCCTTTATCATAACGAGATTTTACCTCATTTATAATTGCTTTATATTTAGCACTACGTGTTGCAAAAACTAAATCAGGAGCATCTACTCTTATAACAGGTTTATTAGTAGGTATTTCAATAACATACATATTATAAATATCTCTAAACTCTTCTTCTTCTGTTTTAGCAGTACCAGTCATACCTGATAGTTTTTTATACATTCTAAATAAGTTTTGGAATGTAATAGTGGCAAGAGTTTTAGTCTCTTGATTAATATGAACTCCTTCTTTAGCTTCTATAGCTTGATGTAAGCCATCGCTATATGCTCTTCCTTTCATTAAACGTCCTGTAAATTGGTCAACTATAATAACTTCATCATCTTGAACAACATAATCCACATCTTTCTTCATAGCATAGTTAGCACGTAAAGCTTGATTAATATAATGAAGTAAGGTAGCATTTTCTATTTCGTATAGATTCTTTATTTTAAAGGCATGCTCAGCCTTTTCACTACCTTCATCAGTTAATGATACACTGATTGTGCTCTTACCTGTTTCATCACAAATATAATCAGTATCTTCTTTTAGGCTTTTGGCAAATTTATCAGCTTCTATATATAAGTTTGCACTGTGTTGAGCTCCACCTGATATAATAAGAGGAGTTCTTGCTTCATCAATTAGAATAGAGTCAACTTCATCGATAATAGCAAAATTTAATGGACGTTGTACTCTATTTTCTTTTCTAATTACCATATTATCTCTTAGGTAATCAAATCCTATTTCATTGTTAGTTGAATATAAGATATCACAGTTATAGGCTTCTTGTTTCTCTTTTGATGACATATCTCTTGTATTTACACCAACAGTTAGACCAAGAAAACGATGAATTCCTCCCATCCAGTCAGCATCACGAGTTGCAAGATATTCATTAACAGTAATAATATGAACTCCTTTTCCTTCTAAAGCATTAAGATAGGCTGGTAAAACACAAGTTAAAGTTTTTCCTTCACCAGTTTTCATCTCGGCAATATTACCATAATGAATAGCTAATGCACCTAATATCTGTACATAGAAAGGTTTTTCTCCAATAACACGATACGCTGCTTCTCTTGCTACAGCGAATGCTTCTATTAGTATATCTTCTAATGTTTCTCCCTTAGATAATCTTTCTTTAAACTCTTCTGTTTTATGTTTTAATTCATCATCAGAAAGTTTAGTCATTTCTTCATCAAGAGCGACTATTTTATCAGCTTGCTCTGTAAATTTTTTTAATTCTTTATATTCATGATCAAATAGTTTTCTAAATAATCCCATTTATAAACATCTCCTTGCATAATGTATTTTATCAAAAAATAAAGATAATAAAAAGGTTTTAGGCTTATTTTGTCAAAAAAAGAATGATATTTTTTATATCATTCCCTTTGTTTATTCAGCTTCTATTATTCCATAGCCACCATTTTTTCTCTTATAGACTACTGTTTCTTTATTAGTATCTACGTTTTTAAATAGATAAAATTCATGACCTAATAGTTCTAGCTGAAGAATAGCTTCTTCTTCATCCATTGGTTTTACTTCTATTTTCTTTCGTTTGATAATATTATTTTCTTCATGTTCCTCTTCTTCAATATCAACGATACTAAAATCAATCTTAGTTTTAGCTTCTTTAGCTTTAATCTTAGTCTTGTTCTTTCTAATTTGACGTTCTATAACATCTATAGCTTTATCAACTGATGCATAGAAATCATCTTGAGTCTCTTCAGACCTAATAATAAAATTGTGAAGTGGAATTGTAATTTCGACAGTTTGCATGTGTCCTTTAACTTTTACTACTACATTGGCACGTACATCTTTACTATTTTCTAGATATTTTTCTAGTCTCTTCAATTTTTCATTAATGTAGTCCTTCATAGCTTTAGTTACTTCAATTTTGTCACCACGAATAATAATTTCCATATTATCACCTTCCTTAGTAATAATATACCATAAAAGATGAAAAAAACCAACTATTTTACAGAAGCTGGTTCTTTTACTGGTGTTACATCAACTGCTTGATATCCTTTACTTGTTTCTAGTAATGTAAATTCTACATACTGACCTTCAGTTAAAGTCTTATAGCCATCACAGTTAATAGTAGAATAATGAACAAATATATCTTCATTTTCTTTATATTCAATAAATCCATAGCCTTTTTCATTATTGAACCACTTTACTCTACCAATCACTAGATTCACCTCCACATCTTTTTATTCTGTACCTCTTGTTAAATACTTCTTTTTTCAAACGATGTGAATCCATTATAACAATTGTAATGGTAAGTATTTTAAATTTTCCGTAAAATGCTATTATAAGGCCTTTAACTGTTAAATTAATTTCAAAAAATGTCGATATTACACTTAATAGTTCAAATATTACTTTTAAAAGTATATTTTTTTTTTAATAATTATATAGAGTTATAATGTTTATAACATAGGAGGGTGATATGAAAGAAAGTTTTTTAAACCATACTATGAGTTTTATTACTAATAATCAAGATAATATTACTGAGGAGGAAAAAGAAAGATTAGCATATGGTTTAGAAGGAATATATCTTAATGTAACTAAATTATTGATATTGAATTTATTAGCTTTTGTACTAGGAATATGGGTAACATTTATAATATCATTGATATTGTTTAACATATTAAGATTCTTTGGATTTGGAGTACATGCTAATAATTCTAAATCGTGTTTTATTTCTTCTTCACTGATAATTGTGGGGATTCCATTATTTTTAACTAAAGTAATGCTTTCAAATTATATAGTGATAATATTATGCCTATGTTCAATATTTTTATTTATTATTTATGCACCTGCTGATACAGTAAAAAGACCTCTTACAAACAGAAAAAAAAGAATAATTAGAAAGATTGCTGCTAGTATATTAGCATTGGTATATTCTTTAATAATTATTCTTATTCCAAATTTGAGATTATACTTTTTATCTGCTTTATTAATTGAGACAATTATGATTTTACCTATAACATATAAACTATTAGGGGTTCCTTATAATAATTATAAAAAGGTTTAAACATTTATGTTTAAATAAATTATAGTAAAGGATGTGATAAAATGAAAAAAAGAATGGCAAAAATAATCGCAGCTGTTGCTATGTTAACTACTGCTACTGCTAGCGTTGGATGTGTAATACTTTGCATTGATGAACCTAAGGCGTTAAAAGGTATGGATTAAAATTCGTTATTTAACGAATTTTTTTATTGTAATTTTTTGAATAAAATATTCATTTAGGAAAATTTGACTAGATTCTAGCCACTTTTCTTTTTTTAATACTTTATTTGCATAGTATAATCCTTTACCATGATTACTACCTTTTGTTGAAAAATACTTTTTTTGCATATTTTTTAATGATATTAAATTTTTATAGGTATTGGAAATAACAAAGTTTATTACATTATTTATTTCATACACTTCTAGCGTTACTTGTTTACCCTTTGACTCTTCTGCTGATTCTAAGGCATTATCTAAATATATACCTAAAACTATACTTAACTGTCGTAAATGTTTTTCAGAAATTCTTTTTAATGACGAACTTACCTTTGGACTAACTTCTATAATCATTTTTACTTTTTTATTTTTTGCAAGAGCAATTTTATAATATAATAGCCCTTTTAATCCTCCTTTAGGAACATTTTTTAAATCTTCAATTGCTTGTTCATCTATAACAATACTAAATTGTAACATTTCGTCTATTTTATTAATTATTTTTTTATTTTTTGTCATATTTCTGATAATTGATAAATTATTTTTTAATTCATGCCGATACATTTGTTCATCATCAATCCAATTTTCAAAATTTTGGATATATTCAAATAATATGTTATATTCATTATTTAATTTTTGATAATTATTATTTTCGTCGATATAGAAGTATGACAGAATTATAAAAATAAAAATGCTTATTAAAGTTACTGTATAATATGTATTGAGCTTAAATATTGTTGTTACATT
The DNA here is from genome assembly GCA_944373065.1 of uncultured Bacilli bacterium. Taxonomy (GTDB): domain Bacteria; phylum Bacillota_I; class Bacilli_A; order RF39; family UBA660; genus Onthousia. The sequence continues at coordinate 6,789 of CALWAJ010000041.1, read as the reverse complement.
ATAATACAATAATGATATAGCTACTACTATTAATATTATAAAAATGGCTAATTTTAAATAATTATTTTTATAATCTTCATTGCACAATTTTCTTATTTTCTTTTTTAAAAAAGGAATTTCAGAAATAAGAAACGCAACTATACTTACATAGATATTATTTATAATTGCTATTGTTGTATTTGTTCTTATAAAATTATATGTAAAAAATCTTAACTCTATAGATGTACCTATTAAATCTATAACTGTCATTAAAATTATTGCATATCCACTAATTATTATTGCAGATATTTTATTTATATTAAAAGCTTTTTTAAATACTATAGCTGGTATTATTAATGTTAACAGTAATACTAAAGAGTTATATTTTTCTTGATATAATATACATACAGGTAGGATCATAAAAAATATACATATTATACCTGTAATAGAAAAAAGTTTAACTTTACTATTTAATATTCTTTTTGCAATAAAAAAATCTGATATTGAAATTAATAATGAACCTATTATTTTAATTGCTATCAGTGACATAATTTATCAACTCCTTTCTACCTGCTCTTGATATTAAATTGGTACTCATACCATTTGAAAATACTACTTCGTTTTCTTTAGTATTATAAGTACTTATTTTATCTGTATTTAGAATTAAACTTTTATGAACTTTTAAAAATCTTTTATCTAGTTGTTTAGCTATAGATACTAAAGTAAATAGAGCTTTAAATGTTCCATATGTTGTATAGATAATACATCTTTTACTATCTTGTTCTTTTTCTATGAAGATAATATTCTTTAATTCAATTTTATAAAAAGTGTAATTATATTCATAACTTAAACACTTTTCTCTACTGTTATAGTTCTTATATATTATTTTTAATATCTCTTTAATTTTAGCTTTGCAGTTATCAAATTTACTAATAAAATCTAATAAGTATAAACGATTAGACAATGCTTCATATCTATATTCTGCAAATGCTGTTACTATAACTATTATTGAATTCCAGTCTTCTAGTTCTTCTCTTATAAATCTAGCAGCATCTAAACCAGATCCATTTTTAGTTTTGATATCAAAGAAATAAACCTTAAAGCCTAAATCACTTCTTGCTACTTTTTCAAATTTTTCATCATATGTTTCGAATTGATAGACCTCATAATTCACATCATAGTTCATCATGAATTTTTCTATCTCTTTGATAATTACTTCTCTAAATTCTTTTTCATCATCACATACTACAAAATTTAACACTACTACCTCCTCCTTCTCTTATGCTCACACCTTTAAATTTTACCATATATTTCCATTTTATATTATTTTTGTCAAAAAAAAACAGTAGTTATTTAACCCTGTTTCTATTACTTTTAACTTTAGGTTCTTTTTTTATTGCTTCGCCAACTTTTTCTATTATATTATCTGTTACTTCTTTATTTTTCTTAGAAATTACGGATGTTCTTAAAACAAACCAGACAACAATAATAAAAATAATTATATATAGTATTTTTCCCATATATTGGTCTTTTAAATAATAAAAAATATAAACAAAAGCTAATAAAATATTAAAGTCATATATAATTAAGACTGTTGTCCTTTGAGAAAAATTCATACCTAATAATTGATGATGAATATGTTCTTTATCTGGACTAAATGGTGCTTGATGTTTCAATAGCCTTCTTATTATAGCGAAAAGCGTATCTAATATTGGAATTCCTAAAATCATTAAAGGAACAAATAAACTTGTTAGAGCAGGTCCTTTAAACTCTAAAAGAGTAATTACTGCTATCATAAAGCCTAAATACATAGCACAGTCTCCACAAAATATTTTAGCTGGGTAAAAATTATGTAATAAAAAGCCTAAAGTTGCTCCTAACATAATAAAAGTTAAAATCATAACTAGACTACCACTACGTCCTTGAAAAAATCCAATAATACCTATAGTTAGGAAAAAGATACTACTTATTCCTCCGCTTAAGCCATCTAGACCATCTATTAAATTTATTATATTAACACATGCTACAATAAATAGTATAGTTAACGGATATGAGAATATACCAAAATTTATAGTATAACCAAAAGCTGTAATATTATTTAAAAGAAATCCTCCATAAAATACAAGGATTGATGCTGCTATTAGTTGACCAATTAATTTAGTTCTAGCTTTAATTGACTTTATATCATCTGCTATTCCTGTCAATATTATAATAAAGCTTCCTATTAAAATAGAATTCATTTGCACACTTTCTGTACCAAAGAGCATATACCCTATAAGAAAAGCTAGGAATATTCCTACCCCACCTAATTTAGGAGTAGCTTTGGTATGAATATGTCTATGTCCTTCATCAGCTCTTGGTACATCTATAGCTCCTATATGTTTGGCTATTCTCTTCATAAAAGGCATTATTAATGCTGAACATATAAATGTTGTAATAACTATCTTTAGAGTTTCTATTATTTGTTGATTCATAGTTTTTCCTCTTTTCTAAAACAATTATAGCAATAATAAAATAAAATGACAATAAAAGAAAACAACTAGTCTTAATTGTTTTCTTCTAATAGTTTAATATTATCTAATAGAACTCCTGTTCCTTCAACTACGCAAGTTAAAGGACTATCAGCTATTAAAACAGGTACTTTTAACTCTTTTTTTAATATTTCATTTAATCCCTTAAGCATTGAACCTCCACCTGTTAAAACTATTCCTTTATCCACAATATCTGCTGATAATTCTGGGGGTGTTTGCTCTAAAACATTAGTCGCTGCTTTTACAATTTTATAAATTGATTCATGTAGAGCTTCTTCTGTTTCTAATTCATTTATCTCAATTGTATTAGGAAGTCCTGTTACTAAATCTCTTCCTCTTACTTCTAGTTTATTTTTCTTATCAGGTTCATATAGGTTTGCAAATTCTATTTTTATTTCTTCAGCGGTTTTTTCTCCTATTAATAATTTATATTTATCTTTTATATATTTAACGATATCTTGGTCAAATACATTTCCTGCTATTCTTACTGAGGAACTGCTTACAATATCATTTAAAGATAGGATAGCAATATCTGTTGTCCCACCACCTATATCTATTACCATGTTAGCACTAGGCTTAGAAATATCCATACCAGCACCAATTGCTGCGACTTTAGGCTCTTCTTCTAAAAATACTTTTCTAGCACCAGTACGTTCAGCTGCTTCTTTTATAGCATTTTTTTCAACTGGTGTTACATTGGTAGGGCAACATATTAATATTCTAGGTCTTGATAAAAAGTTCCTAGCATGTATTTTTCTAATGAAATAGTCTAGCATAATCTCTGTAATTTCAAAATCTGCTATAACGCCATCTTTCATAGGTTTTATAGCCTTTACTTTTTCAGGGGTTCTACCTAACATTTCACTTGCTTCTTTTCCTACTGCTACTACTTTTTTATTATCAGTATCAATAGCAACTACGCTAGGTTCATTTAAAACAATGCCTTCTCCTTTTATATAAATTAATACATTTGCTGTACCCAAATCTATACCTATATCTTTTGATAACATCTTATCACGTCCTTTTACTGTTAATATTTTAGCAGAAATATATTTCGTTGTAAATTATTTTTGTTAGAAAAAAAACGGTTTTACTCCGTTTCTTCTTTAGCTTCTTCTTCAGTTGGTGTTTCTTCTTTTGTTGTTGTAGTATTTTTTTCAGTGTCACTGGTAGCTTCAGAAGTAATTACTTGGTCAAAATATTTACTAGGATCAACTATTTCTCCAGATTTATATAATTCAAAATGTAAGTGATTACCCATATCTTGATCTATTGTATTTGTACCACTTTTACCAATTACTTGACCTTGTTTAACAGTATCGTTTTTCTTAACTTTTACTTCACTTAAACTTTGATAACTACTAATTAAGTCATTATCATGCTTTATTTCTACAATATTACCTAATAGTTCGTCTTCTCTTACATCTAAAACTGTACCATCTAGTACTGATACAACATCAAAAGTATCAGCTAATCCAAAATCCATCCCAGAGTTTTGAATATAGGTATTTTCATGGTATAAAATTGATTTTTCTTGAGAAGCATTATCAGCTTGATAGTCATAGAAATATTTAAGTGTTTCTACTTGGTCATTTGTATAGGGCTTAATCATTTTTACTTCTTCTTTAATTACTTCTATGTCTTTATCATCTATAATTGATGAGTTAACATATTCTATATCTTCTTGGGGATCATTAGATTGCATATTCTGGCTTACAAAATATGCTCCCATTCCAGTTAAAGAAAAAGCAATTAAATAAGCTCCTATTATAACACCTTTTTTTAATCTTAATTTTTTCATCCTCTATCACCTCATTAAGAGTTTTAACGAAAATGAAAAAATTATACTTTAAATTTTAATTTTAATAAATTATAGCAGATTCATATATGTCATAAAGACAATTTGTTACTAAATAAATTAAGGCTAGAGCTAGAAAAAAATAAAATACTCTTGCTTTCCAAATTTTATTTTTTTTAAAAATAGCATTTATATTTATAGAGTCTAAACTCCATATTACAGCGATAGTAACAAATAAATATAAAAAGTATTTAACGCTCATTTCTTGCCTCATATTCCTTTATTTTATTTACTCTTCTAATATGTCTTTCTAGATTAGAAAAAGGTGTAGTAATGAAGGAAATAATTAGATTATAAGCATAATCTACATCCATATTTTCATTTAAACAAATAATATTAGCATCGTTATCATTTCTTGTTTCTCTAACATCTTCTAGATTTAAAACTCTAGCTGCTCTTATTCCTTTTACTTTGTTACAAGCAATAGATATTCCTATTCCACTACCACAAATAGCTATACCAAAGTCTATTTCTTTATTACTAAGAGCTTCTCCTAATTTAAAGGCATAATCAGGATAGTCAACACTTTCTGTTCCTTTACAACCATAATCTATGACTTCATAGTCTTTTTTTAATTTTTCTAAAAGTTCTATTTTCAATTTATAACCTCTATGGTCATTAGTTATTCCTATTCTCATTTGTTTAACCTCCTTAATACTAGTGCTCCTCCCATTACTTGATTAAAATGAGAGTAATCTATATAGTTATCTTCTACTTGTAATTTCATTTTGTAATTAAGTTCTTCTAATTCAGCAATATTTGTTGGTAATAAGTCAATATATGCTGGTTCCACTTTAATACTTCTTTTTAAAACATAGACCTTTTTTGTAGTTAAATTTTCTAGTATAGGACGATAATTTAAATAAAGTCCTCCTTTTTTTATAAGGTTTGCAGAAAAATCACATGTCATTTCTGTTTTAGTATGATACTCTTTGATACTTTCATGAACTAAAACTATATCTCCACTAAAGAAATCACTATCCATACTAGTATTTATCGCTTCTTCTTTTAATATGGCTTCTAATATTCTGTTTATACTTTCTCCTTTCATTTCCTCAATTATTTGCTTTGCTATTCTGTTAGTTTTTAAACTATCTAATTCTTCTTGATATGTTTCATATAGGTCTTGACTATTAAGATCCAACATTTTATCTAAATTTAAATCATACATATTTATACACCCATTTTAGTATATCATACTTAAATAAATTTATAGAACAAAAGAAATAAAATAAATTTTATTTCACCCTTGTCGTTACCTTCAAGGATTCCTACTTCATAGATAGAGTAACCTCTATTCTCCATAGGCTTAAATTTCGATGGTCGCCACCGTACTAATTTGATTTTATTATTAAATTGTTATTTTATCTAAAACATTATCTATACTATACTAACTAAATTATAGTGTAACTTTAATCCTTCAAATAATATGTTTAAACTTGCATTTATATCTCTATCATTATGTGAGCCACAGTTAGGACAATCATATTCTCTTATACTTAAATCTTTTAACTTACTATTCTTATAGCCACAATGACTACATATCTGACTACTTGGATAATAGGTATTTATCTTATAATAAATCTTTCCTTTTAGCTTACATTTCCACTCTATTAAAGAACGTAATGTACTAACACATGCATCTGATAGACTCTTATTAAATGCTTTTCTCTTATCTTTAAACATATCTTTAACTAATAGACTCTCTGTTACTATAATATCATGTTCATCTACTATTTCATTAGCTATATCGTTTAAATAATGTTTCCTATAATTTTTAATCTTAGCATAAATTCTTGCTATTTTCATCTTTGTCTTTAAATAATTCTTACTTCCTTTTTCTCTTCTTGATAACTCTTTGTGTAATCTTTTTAATCTCTTCTCATATTTCATTAATATTTTCTCATTACTATATTTAATACCATCACTTGTTATTACTAAATCTTTTATTCCTAAGTCTATTCCTACTATATTAGTAGGTATTACTTTTTCTACTAACAAATCTTCTACTACAGCTACACTTACATAGTATTTATTTGTTACATCTTTTATTATAGTTGCATTTAATATCTTTCCTTCTATTTTATCTTTGTTTCTATATCCTCTTATTTTTACGTTACCTAGTTTAGGTAATTTTATATTTCTACTTAATAAATCTATTTCTATATTACTATATTCTTTTCCTTTTTTGGTACTTCTTATACAACTAGTTCTATATGACTGCCTACTAAATCTATTTTTAAATTTAGGATAACCTTTTCTTTTAGCATAATAATCATTAAAAGCTTTGCACAAATCATCTATAGCAGAACATAATACACTTGAATCTACTTCTTTTAAAAACTCATTTTCTTCTTTTAATTTAGGTAAATCTTTATGTAAATCAAATCTATTTATACCATTATTATCTTTTAAATAATT
>CALWAJ010000040.1 GCA_944373065.1 uncultured Bacilli bacterium | reverse complement strand
TTAGGAATAACATATTTAGATAATCCAGATAATTTTTCTTTATATAAACACCAATATTCAAAGTTATCACTATTATATCTATCTTCATAAGTGACCATGCCATAATCAGGATGCTTATTAAATTTATTAATACATTCATTAAAAAATCTAGGAGCATCACCTTTAATAGTATCATTAGTAGTCTTAATTCCTACTCCATATAAAATAAATTCATCTAAAGATATAATGTTATAAGTTAAATCACTACTATCAGTTATCTCTTCTTTAAAGACAATCTTAGGAAAAGTTTTAATACCTTTCTTTAAGCCTTTCGCTTTACTAGGTTTAACACCATAAAACTTATAAAAAGCACGAGAAAAAGATGTTGGATTATCATAGTGATATTTAAACGCAACATCTATTACTTTCTCATTTTTTACAGTTAAATCATAAAAAGATAAAGTTAATCTTCTCTTTCTAATATACTCTGCTATGGTATTATTACAAAGAAGACTAAAGAGTTTTTTAGCAGTATAGACATTAACACCTAAAATCCTTGCGATTTTTTCATAGTCTATATCGTTTTCTAAATTATCTTCTATATAATCTATTACTTTATTTAATTCATGATAAATATTCATAATTATTTAATTTCAGTAAGCCAAAGACTATGTAAATTACAATAAGCATAGATTTTATTATATGATTTATCATAAGGAAAACTTGCTTCTGGTTTATCTTTCGCTTTTAACTTCTTAATCATATACTTATCATCACTTGCAAGAATTATAAAAGAAATATAATGTTCATCTGTCATTGGATGTTCTACTTCTCCTACTTTAATATTAATCATTCCATCTTTAATCTCATATACTGGTAAATGTTTTTCTGTAGCCGCTTCAGTTGTGTTTGCTTCAACTAATGTCATCTTTTCACCACAACATACTAACGCCTCACTTTTATCTTCTAGTTTTAAAACAACATTTCCACATTTTTTACATACATAAATTTTCATTAAACATACCTTCTTTCCATATCTATTATAATTTTTATTTATATTTTTTACAAGATGTAACTATATTTTCTAAAAGTAAAGTTATAGATAAAGGTCCTATTCCTTTAGTTTTAGGAGTATAACTAATATTATCGCTATCTATTAAGACCTCACCTAAACCTATATCTATGACAACAGAGTCATCTTTTAAATCACTACTTTTAAAGAGATTATTAACACCTGTTGCACCTACCACAATATCACTATTTTTTAATATGTTAACTAAACCTCTAGTCTTAGAGTGACATATTGTAACAGTAGAGTTTAAATTTATTAAATAATTTGCAAGAGGTCTAGATATATTATAACTCCGTCCAATGATAGTGACATTTTTTCCGATTAAAGATATATTATAAAACTCTAATATTTTTATGACAGCTAGAACAGTAGAATTAATTAATTTTGGTCTATTTATAGATAAATAATACTGATTAACGGGATTAACTCCATCTATATCTTTATTTATATCTATCTTTTCATAACAAGCATATTTATCTATATTTTTAGGAAGAGGTTCTATTAATAAAATACCAGTTATTTCATTATCTTTATTCAATTTATCTATTAAAGAGATAACAGCTCTTGTATTAGGGTTATCAAAACTATAATGTTTAAAATAAATATCTAGACTAAGACATTTATCAATTAGTAATTCACTATATTTAGATTTATTAAAAGTTATGATAGCAAGAGTTGGCTGTTTTTTCTTAAGTTCTTTCTTTACTTCAGTTAATATTTCCTTTTCTAAAGTACGGCACTCTAACACTCTATTCATGATTTTTTATCTCTCTTATCAAAAAGTCATCAGTCATACCAGCGATAAAGTCAATTACTTGTCTTTTTATATTTGTAGTTTCAATATATGTTTTATCTTGATGATTTAAAAATATTTTGTAAATAATACTATCTTTATTGTTAGACTTTATATCATTTAAGTAAATATTATATAAATTGTTAATACCTTTATCATAGTAAATACGTTCTTCCTCAGTCATTGAATATTTATAGATATTTTCATTATTAAATTTCTTTAAAGCAAATAAAGCTTTATAGACTTTATCACTCATTTTTATATAAGGCTTATCTATACTTTCATTAATGATATCTAAGACAATATTATTAACAATGTCTCTATTATTATCTCCTAAAACATCTCTTATTTCTTTAGGAATATCACTTCTTTTAAATCTATCAATCATAATAGCATCTTCTATGTCTCTACCAATATAACCTATAATGTCACTAATTCTAACAATACATCCTTCTAAGGTCATAGGACGATAGGTGCGGGATTTCTTTATATCTTTATAACTTTCGTTATATTCTCTTAAGAATTCTTCTTTATCTTTAGGCATAGGCTCATATATAGGGCTTAACATTTCTCCATTATGAGTCATTATTCCATCTAATGTTTGTAAGGTTAAATTAAGACCTTCTCCATCTTTAGCGACAAACATGTAGTATCTAACGCCTTGAATATTATGAGAGAAATATTCTCCTAATTCTTGAAGTGATAACTTGTTTAATATAGCTTCTCCAGCATGACCTAAGGGAGTGTGGCCAATATCATGACCTAAAGCAATCGCTTCTATTAAATCTTCATTTAAGTTTAAGGCTCTACCTATTGTTCTTGCTATTTTACTAACTAGTTGGACATGGGTAATTCTTCTACTGACATGGTCATTTGAGTTTAAAGTATAAACTTGTGTTTTATTTAGATATCTTGTATAAGATAATGAGTGTATTATTCTATCTATATCATGAAAAAATGGAGGTCTAATATCTTCAATTTCTTCTTTAAACCTAATGGCATTACTACTTTTAGTAGCATAATTACTTAAATCTTTCTCTTTTCTTAAAAAATTCTCTTTAGCTTTTGCAAAATTATCCATTAAATCACTACTTTCTTGTATAATCTTTTAGTTTTAATATTTCCACTTTTCAACTTGCTAAAATTTTCAAAATTATCTTTTTTATAATACTTCATTTTTAATCCTTCATTTAAATTTCTATAACATCTTAATTTCTCATCTTCATTAAAAGTATAATATTCAACTTTATTTTCATCTTTAATATCATCTTCATTTAAATATAAACATTCATCATAGTTAATAATATTTAGATTTATATTTTCATCTTTTTTAGACTTTAAGACAACAAAATTATTAAAGCCATCTAACTCCTCATAACCATTTTTAGTTTTAGATATAATTATTTTATCTAAAAGTTCATACTCAATATCTCCATAACCAAAATCCTCTGCTATCATTGCATATACTGGTACATAATAAAACTCTTTACTACTCATATTTACTTCTTAACCCCTTTTACTATTTTTTAATTTTTTTACTTTATCATTAACATTTTTTATTTTTCTATTATTTACTTTCTTATATATACTATTAAAATTTGAACTATCAAAATTATCTACATAAAAATCTAAAAAATCATCTGTAACTAAATTTTTTGGTATAAAAGCTTCTTTAAATGTAAATAATGCCACATCTCTATTTTGTTTCTTTGTCTCCAAAGTATTTCCTCTAGCTAACTTCAGCTTTAGCCTATCATCATCTACCATATCTTTTGTTAAAATTTCTATACTGCAATATCCTGTCAAAAGTTCCTTAGCAAATAAATGATACGATGTTACAACAATTAAATCCAATACATTATAACTAACTAAATCATCTTGAAGTTCATATACTGGGACTTTATAATATCTAAACATTATACTTCCTCACCCTTTCTAATTAATCTTATCATAGAATAAGGAATAAGTCTTCTATTAAATGGTAATTTTAATATTTCATCAGGATGCCTTGCTACATCAATTTTCTCATTATCTTCATTATAAATAGTTTCTATTTTATAAGGATAAATCTCTCCACTAGGGGTAAATATCTCTACTTCATCACCTACTTTAAAGTAGTTGCGTTCTTTTAAAATAAGAGATTTTGTTTCTTCATCATATCCTATTATAAGTCCTAAATATTCTTGATTAGATACTTCTTGTCTTCCAGTATAGTACTGGTCAGTTACATCTGCTAAGTGATTAAAGTACTGAGTTGTTGTATCACGATTAGCGACAGAGTCAAGTCGTTTTTGATATTCTTTTAGTTTTTCATCTGTTAAAGTTCCATTATAAATACTATCTATTAAAAATCTATAACTGCCAATAACTGTGGCAAGGTAATAAAGACTTCTCATTCTTCCTTCTACTTTTAGAGAACTAACACCAATATCTATTAAATCTTTTATATATATGGCCATATTTAAGTCTTTTGTAGCAAGGGTGAATTTATCATTATCTTTATAATCAAAGGCGAAGCGACATACTTGGGCACAACCTCCACGGTTAGCATCACGATTAGTAACATAATTAGATAAAGCACATCTACCACTAAAACAAGTACACATTGCTCCATGAATAAATACTTCTGTTTCTAGATTAGGGACACTTGATATTTCTTTTATCTCATCACGAGATAGTTCTCTTGCAAGTACTACTCTACTTGCTCCTAAATCACGATAAAATTTAGCACTGTCTAAATTTGTAATAGAGTCTTGTGTCGAAATATGAACTTCTACTAATTTAAAGTTGTCACTTATGTATTTTGCAAGATATAAATCACTGACGATAAAAGCATCAATACCTGCTTCTATAACTTCTTTAATATATTCTTCCATACCTACTCTATCTTTATCATGAAAGACAATATTAGCGGTCAAATAGACACGTTTTCCTAAGTTATGAGCGAAATTACATCCCTCTTTTAATTCATCTAAACTAAAATTTGTAGCATTTGCCCTTAAACTTAGTTTTTCTCCTCCAACATAAACAGCATCAGCACCGTATAACAAAACTACTTTAAGTCTTTCTAAATCCCCTGCTGGTGCAAGTAACTCTATTTTTTTCATCTAATCACCTACTTTACTTTATAAATAGTTTCTCTATATAAGAACCCTCTATTATGTCCCGCTAATTTGTCTATTTTCTGCTTATTAAAATTAACAAAAGCATTAATTAATTCTTTATATTGATTACTATCATAGTCACCTTGTTCTATAATTCCATAGTTAATACCAGAATCTTTTAACTCTTTATAAACATTACTTAAATTAAGACGTTTATTATAAAAGAAAGTTGTCCCATTACTATCCTCTTTAACCAAGAACTTTTGTCCACTCTTAGGCTCTTTAATAGTAATTAAGTCACTCTTACTTTTATTTTTATTTGCAAAATAACTAGCAAGTAGGCTTCTTCTAGACATAGCGACTACTGGATTACCAAGTAATAGAATAAATAAATCACTTTTAGTATTACTTCTTATGTTAAGTACTTCATCTTTAGTTATCTCATTAGATAGATATGCTCCTTTTACTCCTAAATCATAATATAAATTAATAGTGTCGCTATTAGTAACCATATGAGTTCCATTATAAATTAAATTAATGTTTATTTTATTATCTTTTGCTAAGTTGAGAACTGCTAAATCATAAAAGAAAACACCATCTGCCTTTATACTCTCTAGTTCTTTTAATATATTAAGCAAATCATCTAATTCATTATTAAATATCATCTTATTTATAACTACAAAACATAGTTTATCAGTATTATTCTTATACTCTCTTATATCAGAAATACTATAATACTTAAAATAATCAACAGAAAAGTTTTCTAATGGTAAAATCACTCCATCCAAACCATTATCTAAATATTCTAAATAATTATTATCTCTAATTACTCCTAAAAGTTTCATAACATCAGTCCTTTACGTAGTTTATTTTACCATAAATATAACGAAGAAAAAAGAGGATGACTATTATTCTTCCCCTTCATCTAACTTAACAAGTACTTCTCTTGGCTTAGCCCCATTAGGTGGTCCAATAATGCCTCGCTCTTCTAATAGGTCAATAATACGAGCTGCTCTATTATAACCAAGCTTAAATCTTCTTTGTAATAAAGATGCACTTGCTTTCTGAGTCTCTATAACAAACTCTACTATCTCATTATATAGAGGGTCATCATATTCTTCAACCTGAGCCATATCTTCTTTCTGTGATGCACTCTTTTCACTATCTCCAGATAAATTCATGAATGCTTGATCATACTCTGCTTTTTGTTGTTCTATTGTATAATCAATAATTCTTTTAATCTCATCATCAGAAATAAAAGCTCCTTGGATACGTTCAGGATCTGCTTCTCCCATTGGTAAGAATAACATATCACCTTTACCAAGTAGTTTTTCTGCTCCTGTCATATCAAGAATAGTACGTGAATCGATACTACTAGAAACAGCGAAAGAAATACGGCTTGGAATATTTGCTTTAACAACACCAGTAATTACATCTGTTGATGGTCTTTGAGTAGCAATAATCAAGTGAATTCCAGCAGCCCTAGCCATCTGAGTAATTCTCATAATTGATGCTTCTACATCTTTGCTTGCAACTAACATAAGGTCTGCTAACTCATCTATTATTACGACGATGAATGGCATCTTCTTAATCTGTTCATCAGGTGGTAATGTTTTATTCATCTTCTCTACATAATCATTGTAAGTTGCAATGTTTTTAGTCTTAGTCTCACTAAATGTATCATAACGTCTTTCCATCTCTGAAACTATTTTAGCAAGGGCAACTGAGGCTTCTTTAGGATCAGTTACAACTGGTCTCATTAGATGAGGAACACCATTATAACCAGAAAGTTCAACCTTTTTAGGGTCAACCATGACAAGTTTAACTTCATCAGGTTTCGCTCTCATTAAAATAGAACAAATAATACCATTAATACAAACAGATTTACCTGAGCCAGTAGAACCTGCTACTAAAAGGTGTGGTGTTTTATTAATCTCACACCAAATAACATTACCCATAATATTTTTACCTAAAGGACATAGTAGTTTAGAGCCATCTAAAGACTTAGGTACTTTTTCTAATACTTCTCTAAATGATACAGAAGCTGTTTCTTTATTGGCAATTTCTATACCTACAGTGTTTTTACCAGGAATTGGGGCTTGAATTCTAACATCTTTAGTAGCAATGGCTAAAGCTATTTCTCTATGTATTGATAAAAGTTTACTAACCTTAGTACCAGAATGTAATTCTAACTCATACTGAGTAACTGTAGGACCAATATGTACTTCTACTACTTTACCAATAATATTAAAGTCTTTTAATACTTTTTCTAGTATTTCTATATTCTTTTCAATTAAACTCTGATTAACACTATTCTTTTTTTTCTTAGGTGGATCTAATAGATTAATAGACGGCAAAACATAGTTATGTTTAACTGTAACTTTATTTTCATCTACACCATTTACTTCACTAACCTCTTTTTCATCTTTAGAAGTATCTTCATGAACTTTCGCTTTAGTTAACTCATCGATACTAGATATAACGATTCTTTTATCACCATCTTTTATCTCACCCATAGCAGGTTCTTCATTTCCTGTTATGATAGGTTTCTTAGTACTAACTTCTTCATCACTACTACTCTTATCCTTCTTAGGAAATTTCTCTTTAGCAGCCTTAGCTTTGTCTTTAACAAAATCGACAATTGAAAAGCCAGTAAACAAAGAAAAGCCTATAATAATTAAGGTCCAAGCGATTATCTGCATTCCTTTATATGAGAATAACAGCATAAATAAAACGCCAAACGTACAACCAATTATTCCTCCTCCTATAGCATTAGGTCTTGCCCCTTTCATAACATCAGAAAAGGAATTGATTAATTGATCTACTGTTTCACTAAAAACTTTTATAGCATTTCCGTCATTCTGTAATAGATAATTTTCATGCATTAGGACTAATACTCCTATTAATAATAGATATATACCTAACATTTTCGTTGTAAATAAATTAGGCCACTCTCTATTTATAATTAAATATACTCCTAATATTAAAAGTACAACTAATAAAGGATTATATAAAACTCCTACAAGAAATATTGCAAAGGATGCAATCATATTACCAACTGGTCCATATCTACCAATACCTAGTATTGCTGCTAATATAAGTAATATTCCATATAGTTCTATTGAATGAGCGAAGCCTTTTTTAGTTTCCTTCTTTTTCTTTCTTTTTGCCATAACTACCACTCTCTTTCGTATCTTTACTACTTCAGTATAACAAAACTAAAGAATAATTTAAAGAGATTGTCACTCATTTGACACTTTTATTTTATTTGTTAAGATTATTTTATTAGTCCTAAATACACCATTAGGAGCAGACTCACTTGGAATATTAATAACTATAGCAACTTCTGGTATTATTACATCATATAAGGTGTCTCCTCTAACTAGCCATCTAAATATCTTATCTTCAGTTGAAAAGTTAAAATCTCCTATATCTTTAGGACTACTAGCATTAGGATTAAAATTATTAGCAATATTAACTTCATTTATTTTATATTTTAAATTACTATCAGCTCCACTAATATCATCAAACATTACTTTTAAATACTTTGTACTCATATAATTATTACACTTCCTATTTTTTATTATCTTTTACAGTTATATATTTCTGATTACTAGCATTACGTTTTTTATTAGTATATTCTAGTTTATTGCAATCAACAAGTAGCTTTAATATTTTATAAGCAACGTATCTTTTTGAAGAAATACCTAAATAATTCCTAATCTCTTTAGCAGTTTTTGGTTCTTTACAAAACTCTAATACATTATTAAATATTTCGCTTTGTGTATCACTTTCTGTATCACTAACTGTATCACTTTGTTGTCCAGTTTGTTGTCCACTTACTTGTTCACTTTTACTTCTTATTAAAAGAATAACATATATACATAATAAAGGACAAATACTATTAACATAATAGTTCCTTCTTTTTTACTAACTTCTCTTTCACTTCTTGCAAAAACAAATAAAAGAAAAGACGATAAAAATACTGCAAGGATATCAATAAAGCCAAAGCCTTCTAGAACAATATCCCCAAAAATAAGAATAGGAAGTCCTAAAACTATACATATATTAAAGATATTAGTACCAATAATATTTCCTATAGCCATATCAAACTCACCTTTTCTAGCACTTGTTACAGTCATAATCATCTCAGGTAAGCTTGTTCCTATTACAATAGCAGTCATAGTAATTGCTTTCTCACTTATATTTAAAGCAGTTGCAATTGACTTAGCAGAGTTTATAATCATCTCACTACTATAAATTATTAAAATAATAGTAACAAGTAATAAAAGACAAGATACTATAATAGAAAACTTTCCTTTTTCCTCTTCTTCATTCTTTTTATTCCTTTTAAATAACATTCCTACTAAATAAAGAATAAACATACAAAATAATAAGATTAAAATAAAACTATCATTTCTTGAAAATGTATTAGGACTCATAGGATTAAATACAGCATCTAACATTAAGAAAGAAAAAGCTGTTGTAACAATAAAAAGTAAGGGCAATTCTTTTTTAACAGTAGCATGTCTTACTTTAATAGGTCTTATAAAACTTGCTAGTCCTATAATTAAGAAGACATTTACAATACAACTACCTATAACATTTGCAAAAGCCATTACCCCATCACCATTAGCAACACTTCTAAAAGAAATAGCAACTTCAGGAGCGCAAGTTCCAAATGATACTATAGTAAGAGCAATTAACATCTTAGGAACTCTTAATCTTAAAGCTAATGATGAAGCTGCATCTACTAAAATATCTGATGATTTAACAATAATAACAAAACCTATTAATAAAAGAACTATATCTAAAAGCATAACAACACTACCTTTCTATTTATAATATTAGTATATATGATTTCAAAAGTTACTTCAAACAAAAGACATTTAGTTTACACTAATATTATTAACAGAAAGTTATAATTTACTACAAATAATAAAGAGTGACTTTTATTCATCACTCAAATATCTAGTTCATCAAACTATTATAAAGTTTATTAGCATTAGCAAAATCTGCTATCATTAAAAAGTTATCTATATAGTTACCTTTTTCATTTTTATAGTTTAAATAATAAGCATGTTCCCACATATCCATATTAAATAGTGGAATAAACCCAAAAGACTGAGGTAGTTCTTGATTAGATAGATTTATAACGTCTAGAGAACCCTCATCAGTTACTACTAAAAAGGTATAACCAGATCCTTTTAAACTCATAGCCTTATTCTTAAATTCTAAAAAGAAGTTATCTATATTTCCATACTTTTTATCTATATCTTCTTTTAATTTACCACTTGGTAATATTCTATTAGGACTCATACTCTTCCAGTATAAGTTATGATTTAAGACACCACCTAGATTATATATAATATCTACCCTATCACTTTCATTAAATTCATCAATATGATAGAATAACTCATCTATATCATAACGATAATCAAAATTATTCTTATCTAACAACTCATTTAATTTATTTAAATAATTTTGTTCATGTTTATGATAATGAAGTCCCATTGTATGAGTATCAATATAGGGTTCTAAATCTTGAAATAAATAAGATAATACAGGTAATTTATACATAAACTCAACTCCAATAGTAGTTTATGTCAATCGTCTAATTATGTCATTATTTTAATAAAATATTCAATTATATCTCTTTTTTTGCTAAACTAT
Source organism: uncultured Bacilli bacterium (assembly GCA_944373065.1). Lineage (GTDB taxonomy): Bacteria > Bacillota_I > Bacilli_A > RF39 > UBA660 > Onthousia. The sequence goes on along the minus strand of CALWAJ010000040.1, from coordinate 1,289 downwards.
AATAAAGTATTAAAGGAGTTATGTAGTATGAGAAGTAAATATAGAAATTATTTAAACAAAGAGTATCATTTTGATAAATTAACAATGTTAGGAATTTTTTGTTTAATAATAGTAATATCAGGTATGTTTGGGTGGCTCTATGAAGTGGTATTTTATTATTTTAATAGTGGTATGACTGAAATATACTGGCGTGGTGGAAACTTTTTACCTTGGATAAATATTTATGCTATGGGTGCTATTTTAATATATGTTTTAACTTATAAGAAAAGAAAGAATCCTCTATTTGTATTTATAGTAAGTATGATATCTACTGGAATACTTGAATATATTGGAGGATTCTTTATGGAACATATTATGCAGATAAAATGTTGGGATTATACCAATGAAATATTAAGCTTTGGTAATATTAATGGCTATGTTTGTATAAGGAGTGTCTTAGTTTTCGGAATATCAGCTTTACTATTAATATATTTAATAGTGCCACTTTGTTTTTATCTAGCCAAAAAGATGCCTAAAAAAGCATTTCTAATATTAAGTTATACAATCTGTGGTATCTTCTTATTTGATGAGTTATATAATCTAATATTTGCTAATTTATTAAATCTTCCTAGAGCATCAGAAGTATATAAAAATCTAGGGTTTAAGTACTTATATTTTTAAATGTATCATATATATATTAACGAAACAAACTTAATTTGCTAGCCATTGGCTAGCAATTCTTATAATATAACAAAATCAAATTTCCAACCAGTGGTTGTAAAATATTATATAAGGACCATTCTCAGTACATAATTAAATTATATATACATATTTTAAAAATATATAATCAAAACTTAATATCAATAATATTATCAAAAGATATTATAGTGTTATCTACTAAAATAATTCTTTTATATACTTCATCAACTACTTTAACATTTAAAGTTATAGTCTTATAACACCCTCCACTTTTCTTATTATCTCTAACAAAATAAGTAATTGTTACTTTAGGTCTTAATTTAATATCATTTTTTATAAGACATAACTTCTCGTTTAGCATTAATTTTATTCCCTCATCTAGTTCTATTTTTTTAGATGTTTCTCTTGCAACTTCCTTTATCCTCTCATCATACCCTGTTAAAGCCGAAAAAGGAGCGAACTGTGCTGACCTATTTTGTAAAGACATGGGCTTTCTTATTTTAGATACATGATGGGGCATATTTATAATATCGTCATACTTATTCATGATGTCCTCCTATCTGCCTATTTCTATCCATTGTTGTTGCCCCATCTTCTAAATCCATACCTTT
>CALWAJ010000039.1 GCA_944373065.1 uncultured Bacilli bacterium | reverse complement strand
GATTATCTAGTGTTCCATCGCCTGTTAGTGTACAGTTTTCAGTTGTCAGATTGATAACTGGACGCACGGCGTAGTTACGATACACACCACTGTAACCCAAGGCACCATTCTCAAACCAAACAAGAGCATAACCATAATCAAAGACGGCTGGTGTCATACTCCAATAAGGTGTTACATCTGTTCCTGGATTTAAATAACTATTTCCTGTAACACCAAGTGATTCTCCAGCATAAACTAACTCATCTGCGGTTATTAACCCTGCTTTTAATCTATAACTTCCTCCATAACTTGCATTTGTATTAGGGCATATAAAACTAGGAGCATTATCTTTAGCATAATCAAAATTTGCTTGTCCTAATCTATCCCAACTTGCAAAACTACCTTCTCCATCATAATTATATCCACTACTATCACTACAGTATCTTCCTAATATTACATATTTATCATAATCAGGATTACTTCCTAACGTATTATTATACCAAGTATCTACTTCTTTCTTTATAAAACTATCTGTCCCATTATCATAGGTGTATCCACTATATTTAGGGTCATTTATCTCTAAATTATATGTTGTTGCCCCCACTATTCCTGATATTTCTTCTTCACTAAATGATGCAGGACTAAAACTTGCTGGATTGTAGCCAGGTCCATTATAAATTAGTCTTAAACTACCATCTCCATTTATTCTTACTATCTTCCAGTACATCTTATCTCCTTTAGATGCTATCTTTAATGGCTTACATAAATCATCATTTCCTCCAGCTTCCATACAACTCTCTTTTGTTTGAAAATAGACCCTTTCGCTACCATAAACATAATAATCTTCATCATATGCTCCAAATACTAAGTTATTATTATCTATATCTCCCCTATAATAATAGGTTGTTCCATCTTCATCACTACTACTATATAACCCATTTGTTATATAATTAGAATCATTTAATTCGTCATAAGAATTAATGTCAAAATAATTCCCATTACTTGCATAATTAAACATTTTTGGTATCTCAGTCTTTAATTCATTATCACTTAATATCTTATTTAAAACTAAGTTAGTTGTATTTCCTTCCTTATATTCACTACTTTCTACTATTATCTTTTTATTAATCATTCCTAAATAATTAATATTTAGTGTTACTACAAATATAAACACTACCATTAATATCTTTCTTATTCTTCGCATAAAAACTACCTCCCAATACTAATATTCTAACCTTTTTTACTATTCTTTATACTTAATTTTATTTTAACACATAAAATCCTACATATCAAATATTTTGACACACTAAAAAGAACAGAATATATTTATCCTGCTCTTATATCATAATGGAAGAAAGCATTACTAATGTTTAAACTATCATTTAGATAATTTAAGCACCCCCCCCCAGGTAACACATTGTAAACCCAGAGATTTTGAAAAATGACGAATTATTTTATTCTGTACTTTCATAATCATTACCTTCTTTCTCATCTTTTATACTCACATTCTACCACAGTAAACTTGTTGTTGTCTAATATTATTTTTTTATCCAAGTATTTTTTATATAAAATAAATGTCTAAATCCATCTCTAACTGTTCTAAGATGACTTCCTCCCTTACGACCATCTTTCTTTAATGTCGTAGGTATTTCACATATTTTTTTATTAGTTAGAGCAAATTTATATATTATTTCTGTAGCAAACTCCATTCCAGGTGATTCTAACTCTGGTAAATCATCTTTAATTACTCCTCTCAATCCACAATGAAAATCATAAAGTGGAACTTTATATGCTAATCTTCCTAAGTATGATAAAAATCTTACTCCTACTTTATGAGATAAACTCATCGCTCCTTTAGAAACCCCGCCTTTAAATCTATTACCATTAACTAAAGAATAACCTTCTCTTAATTTATCCAAAAATGGTTCTAAATTTAAGAAATCATAACTATCATCGCAATCACCAAAAATTACATATTTACCATAAGCTTCCTTAAGCCCTCTTCTTAAAGCATTACCATAACCTTTATTTTTTTCTAATATAACTCTAGCTCCAAGTTCTTTAGCAATCTTACTTGAATTATCAGTACTATTATTATCTACAATCAGAACCTCTCCTTTTATATTATGAGTATTTAAAAACTTAAAAGCTTTTTTTATACATATACCTACTGTTTCTTCTTCATTTAAACACGGCATTAAAATTGTTAACTCTACATCTTTCTTCATAACTACACTTCTCCATCTATTTATTTTTTTTAAAATTACATATCCATATCTTTAATATTATAAAAAATATCATTATACTAGGTAACAAAGCTCTATAAGTAAAGAAATAATGATCATATGAATGCATGAACATAACTAAAAATCTAACTATTGGAACTAAGCTTATACAAACTAAGATAAATTCATATAAACCAAATTTTCTTCTAATAAAATTATATATTAAAAATAATATATAAATAATTGATACTATTATAACAACTATATCAGCGAAAAAGCAGAAAGGAATAAGCTGTCTTAAGTTAATTATAATACTATCAAAAAATCCTAACTTGAATGTATTTTCATTAATTCCCCTTTCTACTAAATGATCATTTAAAAATGATGCCGGACTTTGTTTAAAGAATATTGCTAGTATTAACCATTTTAAAATCCACATTAAACTATAACTTAAAAGAAAAGCTAAAGCAGATTTTATAAAGAAAATAAAGGTACTTTTATCTACTTTCTTATCTTTATATCTAAAATAATAAATAATTAAAAATGGTAACATAAGTACTAAAGTCTCAGTTGTTAAGAAATCAAAGAAATTAGCAAGTACTCCTCCTACAATAAATAAACAGTATATATTTTCTTCTTTAGCATTAATAAATTTAAATGATATAAGAGCAAGTATATAACTTAAAAGAAACATATAGATATATTCTAAACAGCAGAATGTAACATAAACTTGTACTAAGATATTAGATATAAAAAATATAATACCTAAAAACTTATCTCGCTTAAATAACTGATAAGTTATTAAAACAGCTAAAACAGTTAAAACAACCGCTAAAAATATTAATATTTCTTTATAATCAAATATAAGCAAAAGTAATTTAACCATGACTATATTCCCATGCCAATAACGATAATACTCTTTATTAGCATCATAATCATGTATAGCCTTCTCTCTTAGATTAACACTTTCTATATATTTATTAGTACTATAATATTTAGTTAAAAACATTGAACTAACAGGTTTCCTTGGATTTAGAGAATAAGTTAAGTTAAATGTTATAGGATCAGGATAATTATGTATTAAAGTTGAACCATTTTGATAACTATTAAAGTATCTAAAAGCTGGTAAATTATACATCTCATCAGCACTGCTTAACATATTATCTTTAATTAAATCTTTTGGAATTAAAGTTATTAAAATAAAACTAAAAACACAAATAATAACTGTAATAACAAATGTAAGTAAATATTTTATTGATTTTCTCATAATTAATACTCCTCTACTAACTTAGCATGAACAACAAGTCGGCCAGTATTATCTAAATTACAAGTAGATAATGTCAAAATCTTAGATGTAGCATCCAAAGTCTCAGGATACTGATAAATACTCCTAGATTTTAATGTATTTAAAAATTCTAAATAAGCATTATCACTATTGAAACTAGTCGTTAAATAATATATTTCAGGATCTATTTCATAAACAGAAAAGATATTATAGACATAAGTTTTATTTAGTGTTTTTAAAATTATGCGATGACTACCATTCTTATAATTTTTCTCAGTAAAAAGGGTATCTAAAGGTCCAAACATCGTATTATCTAATCTATGATGTCCATATATAATAGTATTAAGTGACATATTATTAAAGTCATTTCTATAATCTGCAAATATAGCTCCTTTTTGAGAATAATTTTTATTAAAATCACGTTCTAGATAAAAATCATTATTATCTGTTTGTACAACTGGATAACTAATATTAGTATCTTCAACTATTATGTATGCTACTGTATCAGGATTAGTAGCAATTAAACTATTAAAATCAACATTTACACTATAATATGTATCTCCTCCTGATTCAGGTTGAGAATTATTTTCAATAACATCATCATTATCAACAGTACTCACATTTTCATAAGTAAAAACTTTAACATTATTATTAGGAGTATATGAATCTTTAGGAACAAAAATATTTATTAAAGAAATAATTGTAACAGCATATAATGCTACTAATAATAAATTTTCAGGTGACTTTTTCTGTTTTTCAAAGAATCGCTGAATTTTTGTATCCACTTTACCAGTTATCTTATTTACAAGTTTAATAAAGAAATTACATAAAAACTCTTGCAAACTACTAATAGTAAAAGAAAAACCAGCCATTGTATAATGAATAGGTAAAAATAAAGCTTTAATAAATTTCACTATTTATCACCCTTTCCTAGTATAAGTATATCAAAAAAATATGATATAGACAAAATTATTTTTATAACAAAAGAACAGAATAATTATCCTGCTCTCATATCATAACGAAAAAAATATATAACAAAATAGATGGATTTTACCATCTATTCTGAAACACTTTCAAATTGTGAATTGTATAGCTCGGCATAAAAGCCATTTTTCTTAAGTAACTCATCATGAGTTCCTTGTTCTACAATATCGCCATCTTTCATTACTAAGATTAGATTAGCATTTTTAATAGTAGATAATCTATGGGCAATAACAAAACTTGTTCTTCCTTCCATTAAGTTATCCATAGCTTGTTGAATTAATTGTTCCATTCTCGTATCTACACTACTTGTCGCTTCATCTAGTATTAAGATTTTAGGATCTTTAAGAATAACTCTAGCGATAGTTAGTAATTGTTTTTGACCAGCTGACACGTTATCACTTTCTTCATTTAAAACCATATCATAACCTTCTGGCATTGTTCTAATAAAGTGATCAACATGACTTGCTATCGCTGCATCATATACGGCTTCATCGTTAGCATTTAAATTACCATAACGAATATTTTCTTTAATTGTATCACTATAAAGCCATGTATCTTGTAAAACCATACCAAATAAACTTCTTAAATCATCACGTTTCATATCTCTAATATCAACACCATCTATCTTAATAGAACCAGAGTTAACATCATAGAATCTCATTAATAATTTAACAATAGTTGTTTTACCAGCACCTGTTGGTCCAACAATGGCAATCTTTTGACCTTTATGCATCTTAGCACTAAAGTCATTAATAATAATTTTGTTTTTATTATAACCAAATTTAACATCTTCAAAAGTTACAGTATTACCCATTTTATCTAAATCATAAGTAACTTTCTTAACATCAGGTACTTCTTCTTTCTCTTCTAAGAATTCAAATACTCTTTCAGCAGATGCTACCATTGACTGAATCATATTACCTATTTGGGCAATTTGAGCAAGTGGATTCATAAAGTTTCTGATATACTGAGTAAATGATAAAATATCTCCTACCTCTATTTTATTTTGAATAACTAAATATCCTCCTAAAATAGATATTAAAACATAACCTATATTACCAATAAAATTCATAATTGGATGCATCATTCCTGAGAAAAACTGAGCCCTCCATGCTGAATTATATAACTTTTCATTAGTTTTATCAAAGTCTTCAATAGTTTTTTCTTCACCATTAAATAATTTAATAACAGTATGTCCTGAATAAGCTTCTTCAATTGTACCATTGATATTTCCTAAATACTTTTGTTGATTTAAAAAGTATTTTTGAGAATGTTTCATAATAAAACTCATCATAAATAAAGCAATTGGAACAATTACTAATGTTACTAAAGTCATTAGAGGACTTATTGTTAACATCATTACTATTACACCTATTAAAGTTGTAACAGAAGTTAATATCTGTGATATAGATTGATCTAAACTTTGCGATAAAGTATCTACATCATTTGTAACTCTTGATAAAATTTCTCCTGTTGTTTTACTTTCAAAATAGGAAAGAGGTAATTTATGCATTTTATGAGATATCTGCTCTCTTAAGTTAAAAGTAACTTTTTGGTTTACTCCACTCATAATGAAAGCTTGTAAATATTGAAATATGGCACTGATTATATATAATGATAATAGAGTTAAAAGAATAGTCCCTACTTTTGTAAAGTCAATACCATTAGTAGTACCTGTTACTTTACCAACAAGGCCATTAAATATTTCTGTAGTTGCTTGTCCTGATATTTTAGGACCAATTATTGAGAAAACAGCACTACATACAGCAAAGATAACAACAAAGATTAAACTTACTTTATAAGTACCTAAATATTTAAGTAACTTTTTTAAAGTTCCTTTAAAGTCTTTAGCTTTATTATTACTAAAATTATTCATTCTAGGCATTTTCTAACTCCTCCTTTGAAAGTTGTGATTCAGCTATTTCTTTATAGACATCACAATTCTTTAATAGTTCTTTATGAGTACCAATACCAACTACTTTACCTTCATCAAGTACAACAATCTGATCAGCTTTTAGTATTGTATTGATACGTTGAGCAACAATAAAGATAGTTGAATTCTTAGCATATTCATATAAAGCTTTTCTAAGTTCAAAGTCAGTTTTAAAGTCTAAAGCAGAGAATGAATCATCAAAGATATAAATCTCTGGATCTTTAGCAATTGCTCTAGCAATAGAAAGTCTTTGCTTTTGACCCCCAGATACATTAGTACCACCTTGACTAATAGGACTCTTATATCCTTCTTTTTTACCTAAGATAAACTCTTCTGCTTGAGCGATTCTAGCTGCTTCTATCATTTTCTCATCAGACATATTTTCATCACTGTATTTAATATTAGACTCTATTGTTCCAGAGAATAACACTCCTTTTTGAGGAACATAACCAATCTTATCATGTAAATCACTCTGTTTAACATCTTTAACATTAATACCATCAACTAATATTTCTCCTTTAGTAACATCATATAATCTTGGTATTAAGTTAATTAAAGTACTTTTACCACTACCAGTAGAACCAATAAAAGCTGTTGTTGTGCCAGGTTTAGCTGTAAAGGTTACATCTGTAATAACATCCTCATCACTATCAGGATATCTAAAACTTACATTTTTAAACTCAACAAGTCCTTTAATTCTCTTACTAAATGTTTTAGGTTTCTCTGGATCCTTAATAGAAAGATCTGTTTCTAATACTTCCATTATACGATTAGCAGATACATTAGCACGTGGTAACATAATAGAAAACATTGATATCATCAAGAATGACATAATTATTTGCATCGAATATTGAATAAATGCTAACATATCTCCAACTTGTAATAAGCCATCATTAATTTTATGAGCACCTATCCAAATAATTAGAACAACAATACCATTCATAATAAACATCATACCAGGCATCATTAAGTTCATTACTCTATTAACAAATAGGTTTGTTTTCTTTAAGTTAGTATTCGCAACACTGAATCTTTCTTCTTCATATTTTTGATTAGAGAAAGCTCTAATAACAGGAATACCGGTAATAATTTCTCTTGTTACTTGATTTAATTTATCAATAAGTTTTTGTACTTTCTTAAACTTAGGCATAGATAATGCAAACAAAGTAAATATTAATGTTAAGACACAAACTATTCCTAACCAAATAATATAAGTCATTGATGGAGCTGTTTCAAATACTTTTCTAACCGCTCCAAAAGCAATTATTGGGGCATAAATAAATAGTCTTAAAGTCATGATAATCATCATTTGTACTTGTTGAATATCATTAGTACTTCTAGTAATTAATGATGATATACCAATAGTTTTATATTCAGCAGTACCAAAGTTTAAGACTTTCTTAAACTCTTTCTTTCTAACCCTCTTAGATAGTCCTGAACCAACTCTAGCGCCTAATAAAACAGTTAAAATAGTTGAAGCTACACTAACTAATGATAATCCTAACATCTTAAGACCTGTAATTATTATATAATTAGTTTGAATAGCATCAGTATCAAGACCTACTTCTGCATATTCTTGTTTAATAGCAGATACAGCACTTTGACTAATAATACTATCAGGCATAGACTCAAATTGCTTATTAATAGATTTTCTCATATCATTAAGCTCACTATTAGGTAATGCTTCAATAATATCTATTATATCCATATCTTGCATAGCACTAGGCATATCTTTTTTAATCTCTTTTTGAATATTAACTGCTTCTTTCTCTTTACTAGTTAACATATAATCGACTAAAATAGCCTTTTCTAAAGCATTATTAGATTTATCTTCATCTTTAATTACATAAACTGGCTCTTCATCAAGAATATCATAATCATATTCATCACTCTTTTCTGTAATTAAATCATAGTTAGATAAAATTTCTTTTTTTTCTTTATCACTTACAAAAAGTAAAATCTCATCTAATTTAGAAGCTCTAATTACTTTAGGATTAACTTCTGAAACTCCTCCTTGTTGTACTCCTACATTAATAATATTAGAAGTATATTGGGGTATAGTTAAATCACAGTTCGCTTGAACTATTAATAGTAAAATAATTAGAATAACTGATAAAATATTATCTTTTAAATATCTAAATATTTTTAACATAAATCATACTCCTCCTATTTCTTTTCTATACTACATCCATATTTTAAAATATCCAGTTGTTCATAATAGTCTTTAATTAACTTTCTATCAAGACTATCATTTTTTAACAACTTAAATAATGTAACCATCAACAGATGCATATTAATGGCAAAAATTACTTCAATATGACGTCTAGCATTATCATTAAGTAATTCTAAATTGATGTTAGGAATAAGTTCATTTAAAAGTCTCTTATCTCGAAAACCAAAGGTTCGTTTAGACTCTTCCATAATAGTGATATTTTCTAAAGATTTTTTAAAGAAATTAATATTATTATTTTTAAAGGAATTATAACTTTCTTCAATATTATCTTGAAACATTTTAAAAAGATCTCCTCTATTTTTTATTAAGTCCTTTTTCATATTATCAGCAAGTATCTCTCCATATTGCTCTAAAAGATAGAAATACAAATCTTTTTTATCTTCAAAATACATATAGAAACTTCCTCTAGAAATACCTGCTTCTTTAATAATTCTATTAATAGAAGCATCATTAAAATTATTAAGAGAAAATTCTTTAAAACTAGCATCAAGCAGTTTTTTCTTCTTATCTTCATTTAATCTTAAGAATGTATCACTAGGCATTGTTCTCCCTCCTAACAGTCACTATAACATTATATGTGACAAGTTGTCATATGTCAACAAAAAAATAAAAAAAGTATGTATTTTTTTTACATACTACTTGATTTTCTTAAAAACCTTATGTCTTTCGTGCATCTCTTCATAAAGTGGAATTAATTTTTCATTATGATTTTGGTTAAAAAAATCTTCATTACATATTCTTATATATTGAATAAGACTTTTATATTGTTCTAAAACTATTAAAAATCTCTCTAATGTTAAGTTATCTAAAGTAGGTTCTATTTCATCTAATAATAAATTACTAATTTTTTTTAATTTCCCATTACTAAATATATGTGTATTTTCAAAATTCACAAGATATTTTATCAATTCTAATGTAGTTACATAATCAATAGCCGTTAATTTTTCATTGTATAATATCTTAGTTTCAACCTCTACTATCTTTTGATTTAATTCCTCTTCTTTTTTATCTATTGTAGTTTCATCTTTTAACAAATCAGATATATCATCCATTAACTTTTTTATAAACTCTTCATTCATTACTTCCACCTCACAAAGTAGTTATATTATACATTATTTTTTTTAAATTGCAATAAAAAAAGTCCAAAGAAACGTTTGGATCTACGATAAAACCTATACTTATGTACAGGTGGGTGTATATAGTCAATTCTTAGGATCCCTAACCAATGGAAAGGTCTTCAACACGAACGTAACAATCATCAATACTCCCTTATCGTCTCTTTAGTCGGTTTTATACTGAGTCATCCGCATCGTTTTCTTTAGACATTTATAGTATAGCATATTTATTTTAAATTATTCAACACTTTCTAAAGCTTTTGTAAAATTTGCAATCAAATGAGATACTGTAGCACATCCCATAAAAGCGACTACTCCATCTTTATCCTTTAAGACTTTACTAACTGTATCATCATCTACAAGTTCACTACCAGGAATAAGTTCAATGATATCTTCTGATTTTATTGGTGGATAGTCTTTTGGATTTTCTCTATCACACTTAATTGGTGTTAAATAAACTTCATCAGCAACTTTTAAGGCATCAGCAAATTCTTTTTTAAAGTATGATGTTCTAGAATAAGTATTAGGACGAAAAACTACTGTTAACTTCTTATTAGGATACTTCTGTCTAATCGCTTCAAGTGTAACTTTAACTTCAGTTGGATGATGAGCATAGTCATCTACAATGATAGTATCACCTACTTTTGTTTCTGCAAAACGGCGATTAGCATTTTTAAAACTAGGTAATAATTCTTTAATTTTCTCTTTACTAATTCCCTCATCTAAGGCAGATATAATAGCACTAACAGTATTCATAACCATATGATGTCCATACAAAGGAACAGTGAAAGTAGCAATTAACTCATCTTTTTTATATAAGGTAAAACTTGAACCAGTAGTCTCTAACTTAATATCTTTAATGATATAGTCATTAGATTCATCTTCACCATAGAATACTACTTTATTTTTAAAGTTAATCTTTCTAATATTTAAATCATCACCATTAGCAATTACAGTCTCTGCTTTATTAGCAAACTCTTCAAATGTTTTATTAGTATCTTCTATATCTTTATATATCTCTGTATGTTCAAGTTCAATACAAGTAATAATAACATTCTTAGGATGATAAGCAAGAAAATGGTGATTAAATTCATCTGATTCTATTACTAATAATCTATTTTTCATATCAATATGACCAGTTCCATCACCTATAAAATAGTTACAGCCAATAGTATTTTCAAATAGATGTTTTAATAAGGATGTAGTTGTTGTTTTACCGTGTGTTCCACTTACTGAAATAGTATCAAATTCTTTAGTTATCTCCCCTACCACTTCATTATAGGGCTTAAAAGTTAAACCTAACTCTTTTACTCGTTTCATTTCAGGATGGTCTTCACTAAAAGCACGTGATACTGTTACAATAGTATCTTTATCTATAGAGTGATTTCCATCATAAAAAATCTTTATACCTCTATCTTCTAGTCCTTTTTGGGTAAACTTATAATCCTTAGCATCATCATAACCACTTACCTCATTACCCATATCATATAACATCTGAGCAAGTGTACTCATCCCTGTTCCTTTTATTCCAATACAATAATATTTCATAAGACTTCCTTCTTTCTTTATTTATTATACCTTATGTTATATAGATTTTCAAATATACTTGAATTTATTATATATTTATGATACTATGGATATGTAAAAGAAATTTACATATAATAAAAAATGAGGAATACCTAGTTCTGTGTCGGGTGTTACCTCTAAAAAATCTAGAAGTAAAAGCCCTATTCACAAAGATGTAATAGGGTGTTTTACTATCTATAAATAATTAAAAGAATTATAACAAGTAATAATATTACTATCAAGAAATCCTTCTTACTCATAAATATCTCCCCTTTCTCCCCCTGAATAATAGAGTTTTGAAAGAGGCAAAACACCCTTTACTAGATATTCCTAATAGATATAATAGCATATCTAATATAACAAATCAATCGAACATGATACAGAAATTTTGTTCTATAAAAAGAAATGAGGTAACTATGATAGATTTATATAAAAAATGTAATTTATGTCCTAGAAAATGTTCAATAGATAGGACCAAAACTTTAGGATATTGTAAAGTGACTGATAAAGTTACAGATTTTCCAGTAAAAAAGAGCAAATTTAATTAAAAAAGAAAAGATTTATGTGCAAAAGATTGAAAAATAACATAAATCTTTTT
>CALWAJ010000038.1 GCA_944373065.1 uncultured Bacilli bacterium | reverse complement strand
GAACGAATATCTCTAATTCTCTGTAATAACTCTCTAAAATATCTATTACCGCCTTGTTTTAATCTATCATCATCAAGGGCAAAACCCTTTTGTATATACTCATGTAATCTTTTTGTAGCCCATATTCTAAATCTAACTGCAACATCAGACTGAACACGATACCCTAAAGCGATTATCATGTCTAGATTATAATGGTCTATATTTCTTTTAACATTTCTATTGCCCTCTTTTTGAACTTGCAAGAAATTCTTGCAAGTTGAACTTTCGTCTAATTCTTTATCATGATAAATATTATTAATATGTTGCTCTATATTTTGTCTTGTAGTCTTATAAATATCTGCAATTTGATACTTTGTTAACCAAATATCTTCATCTATAAATTTAACACTTACTTTAGTAACTCCATCTTTATCTTCATAAATCATAATATTATTTTGCTTATCATCCATATTTCATCCTTACCTCCTTTAATTTATATCAATTCACAACTTTACTTTCATTATTCTCTTCTAAATATTTCTTATAAAATCTATCCATAGAAGAAACATATTCTTGATCTTGTATAACTCTATATTTTTCATATTCTTTTTCTGCTTTATCTACTGCTTCTTTATGAGAAATACTTCCTGCATTATTTAAAACTTTCTTTCTTCTAAATTTTAATAAATCATTTGTTGCATCAATCCAATTTTGCATAGTCATAACATGTCTTTCTTTCGCTTCGTCTTCTGCAAAGACTAAAAATAAGTTAGTTAAATCATTTAATTTAGATAGTTCTTCTTCAGTTAAATAATTTTTAGCAATAGATACATCATATTTATATATTAAACCATCTGGAGAATTCTTCCAATTAGTAAGTCCCATATGTTCTTTAGAAGCATCTGCTCTACTATATATAAGTTCTGCCGCAGTATGTCCAGAAATTGCATAATGAAGTTTATTTTGGATTATTTTAAAGAAAGTATAGGCTTCTTCACTCTTAGGATTATAATCCGCTGAAGTTGCAATAAACAAATCAGTTATTTTTTGATATGACATTCTCTCACTAACTCTAATAGTCTTTATTCTTTCAAGTAATTCATCAAAATATTTCGCATCATATTTATTGCCTCTAATAAATCTCTCATCATTTAGAGCAAAACCTTTAATCATATAATCTTTTAATACTTTAGTTGCCCAAATTCTAAAATCTGTCGCTTTTTTTGAATTAATTCTATATCCAACAGCAATAATAGCATCTAAATTGTATATTTTAGTTTTGTAGTTCTTACCATCAGAAGCAGTTACCAAGGATTCCTCGGTAACTGAATCTTCTTTTAATTCATTCGTTTTAAAAATATTTTTTAAATGATATGATATATTGTCTGTAGTGCAATCAAATACTTTTGACATTCCTTTTTGAGTTAACCATAAGGTTTCCTCTTTATATATCGTATCTACTATGATATTATCATTTTCATCTTTATAAATTAATAAGTCATTTTGCTCTTTTAATTCGTTCACATTAACACTTCCTTTCTTTAATAATACATTTCTCTATTTTTTAATATAGTTATCTAAAACTAAAAGAATTTTCCTACTTTCTTCTTCTCTTAATCTCAACTCTTCTTTATATTCATCTACTGTATATTTCTTTATTTTTTTCAAAACAAAGCTTCTGTTTTCTTCTAAAACTTCAATAATATTCTTTATCATTACTAATTCTTGATAAGTTATCTCCTTTAGAGATAAAAACTGTGTATCTAAAACAAATTCATAATGAAAATCTTTATCAGTACAAACTGGTTTTGCAATTATTATAAATTTTGATTCAATATCTACTAAAAATTCAGAACTACTAAAATTAGTTTTATAATGATATCCTGGTATAATTAACTTATCAATTATCTTTTTTATTTCTTTAACACTATTTATTTTAGTCATTATCATCACATCCTTCACTCTTCGTTAATAATATCTAAATAAAGCTTTCATAATCATCAGCTTTTTTTAAATCAATATCTTTATAATATTCAAGTAAACTATAATATAATTCTTTTATATTTTCACCATACCAATATACTAAATCTAATATATTATCTAAAGTTAATTCTATCTTTTTTTTATCAGATATTTTATTACTAATTATATAATCTACTTTATCTTTAAGAATAACTAATTTATTATCTAATAATACTTTTAATTTTTTTATTTCTTTTACTGATTTCTTCATCAATACCTCAATCAATCTAATAAATAATTAATTAGATTTATCTTATCATTAGAATAATTGTTCGTCAATATTTTTTGAAATATTTTTGATACGAGTTTTCGTAAATAAAAACTAGGTACTTACATACTTCATATAATACCTAGTTTCAATTTAATCTATCTTATCATAAATTTACAAAAATAATTATATATGTTATTATGATTTATAATAACAAAGAGGTGGATATATGTTTAAACAATTATTAACTCAAGTTCAAAATAAATATAAAGAAAAGGTAGAAGAAAATGAAAAGTATAAAGAATTATTAAATAAAGTGAACATTCTTCCTAAATTTTATAATTATTCTCATCCTCTAAATAATAAACTAACTATAAGTTATAAATTACTTATGGATATATGTCCTGATTTAAATGAAAATGATGCAATTATTTTAAGAAAAGTTATTCCAATAGATGAACTTATATTATCTTGTGTTTATGCAAATGAGTGTAAAACTAACGTTAAATTTTATTTTGTAGCAACTACTAAATATCTATGGCTTATCAATACAGAAGGCTATCTTAAATATAATTACCAAGACCTTACCATAGAAGTTATAAAAAATAGCATGCTAAGTAAAACTATATTACTTAGTAATATGTTATTTAATATTAATGGAACTAATGAAATGCTTTTAGCATTTGTAAAGCTATTTCAAGATTCTAACTATAGAGAAGATGAAATCAATAAAAAGTTAGAGATTCTATGTGATACTATACCTCGTATTTTTTATCTAAACGACCTAGGAGCTGGTATTAGTATTGGTACAAATAATGAGATTGTTTTTCATACAAAAACATTTCATTATAAATATAATATTAAGGATATTAATAATTATGAATTATTACTAGATAATACTGTTATAGAAGAAAAGAAAAGTATGCATAGAAATAGAATTACTGCCAATAAAAATAGTTGTTATGAAATGACTATACGTATTACTATTGATAATAATACATTTCTTATTCCTATTTTAGAAAAGAATGATTTTTCTACTCTATATTCATCTACTAGTAAAGAATTTAGAGAAAATATAGAATTTGCATCTAATATAATTGATATATTAGATGACTTAGATAATAAATTACTAAATGGAGAGTTATAAATTTATTTAGTCCTACCTAAGATGAATTAAGTTTTCTTAATTCATCTTATCATTTAAATACATAGCCATCAACATCTTTTGAAGTGTTTTAGATATAATGTTTCGCAAAGAAAAACTAGATATTTTAATACTTCATATAATATCTAGTTTCTGTTTCATCAATAATTTTAAAGCCTAATTTTTTATATAAAGATATGGCTCTTGTATTTAATTTATATACCCATAAATAGACTATATTATAACTACTTAGTATTTTTTTTATTATAGAAGTACCTATTCCTTTATTTCTATATTTTTCTTCTAAGTATATCTCATCTAAAAGAACTCCATCATCTTTATTTACAACTAACAAACACCCTATCTTTTTATCATTTATACATATAACTCTATAATCATCTATTTCTTTAGGAACATTACTTTTAACATAATTATTTATTTGTTTAATTTCTTCTAATGATAAACTTTCTGCATAATCAAAAATATTTTTTAATTTATAATCTATTAGTATAGATACATCATCTATATTAGCTTTCATTAACTTATAATTCATAATTAATTAGCACTTCCAATTCTATTAAATGGCAAAATAATTAAACTAGTTCTACCTAACAACTGTTCTTCCTTCATAAAGCCTAATTCTCTACTATCAAGAGAATTTCCTCTATTATCTCCCATAACTAAATAATAACCTTCTGGTACAGTATCACTACCTAATTTTTTTATATTAAAGTCATCTGTCTTACCATGCTCAAAATTCTCTTTAACTTTTTTACCATCTACATATAAAGTATTATCTTTATATTCTATCTGTTCACCAGGAAGACCTATAACTCTTTTAATTAAATATTCATCTGGCATATCTACAACTACAATATCAAATCTTTTAGGTTTATTAAAGTAGTAAGCTGTTTTATTTAAAATCATAATATCTCCCTCTTCTAAAGTTGGATACATAGATTCTCCATTTACTTTAATAGGAGTAACTATAAAAGCTTTAATAAATAAAACAACTGCTATAATAATTATATATGGTAATAACGGTTTTATTTTCTCTTTCATATTTAATCCTTTCTATACATTACTACTATATTATACCTCTAAAGTTTTAACATTGAAAGAAAAAAAAGAACAACTATTGTTGTCCTCTTTCCTTAATACGGTATTGACCTTTACTATTTCTTAAAACATTTCTTAATTTAGCACGTCTAACTTTACCATGTCTTAATACTGTAATTTTAGCAATCTTAGGTGAATGAATTGGGAATGTTCTCTCAACTCCAATACCACTACTCATCTTACGAACAGTAAATGTTTCACTTACACTACCGCCACGACGAGCGATTACAACACCTTCAAAAGCTTGAATTCTTTCGCGTTTACCTTCTATAATTTTAACGTCAACACGAACAGTATCACCAACTCTAAATTCAGGAATGTTCTTATTAATTTGTTTTTCATTAATTTTGTCAATTACATTCATATTAGATCCTCCTTTACTTATTAACCAATGCTCATAACCCAAGTGATCAGCGGAACATTTTTTTGACGTTTTAAATTATAACATAGTTATATCATTTTGTAAACTATTTTTCGCACTTTACTTCGACAATCGCTTCATTAGTGAAATCCAATGTTTTTAAAACATCTCTCATCGTAGCAATATTCATACTCTTAATAAGTTCTACATTATTAGTAACTACTTCATGATAATTAATTAAATCATCAACAACTGTATCAACTAAACTATCAGCATAATCAGTTTTAATAACCTCACTAGAAATCCATACTTTCTTCATTCTTTCTAAATCTTCTTCTAAAATATCTAAGGACTTTAAATATTTATGCAACTCTTCCAAATAAGCTTTATTATTAAAAGAATCTACTTCTACATTAAAAGTAATAATGTTACCTAAATTTTGAAAGTAATAACCACTTCTACTAACTAATTTCTTTTCCCTTATCATTTCTTTAAATAAAGAGCTAGAACCAAAACATAGTGATGCAATCATATTAAGATATAAATCTAAAAGCACATTACTTTTAATAGAAAATCTATTTCTATCCATTTTATAACCTAAAGCAAGTTTACTAACCTTTACATCTATATCTAATAATTCATAACTTTTAACTACTTTTAAAGGCTCTTTATATTCTTTTCTCTTAATATTCTTTTTATTATCAAAAGAAAAATTATCTAAAGTATTATTAACTATTTTACTAACTTCATAAGGATCTACTGCTCCTCCAACAACTAAAAACATATTATTAGGTCTATAAAAGGTATTATAACACTGATACAAATCATCTTTAGTAATTTTCTTAATACTACTAGCATCACCTAATATAGGTGTATTATAAGGAAGTTCTTTATATAAATTACGACTAAGAGTTCTATATATCAAGTAATCAGGATTATCATCATTCATAGCCGCTTCTTCAATAATAATACCTTGTTCTTTTAAGACATTCTCATCTGTAAAATAAGGAGTATTAACAAAAGTTAAAAGAAACTCTAAATTATCTTTCATTTTCTTATTACCAGTAACTACATAACATGTCGCTTTATAACTAGTAAAAGCATTAACATAACTACCTGACTTAGCATAAAAATCAAAAGGGCTAACATCTTCACTTTCAAACATTTTATGTTCAAGAAAATGAGCAATACCATTAGGAAATTTAGTCATTTTACTACTTCCCAAAGGAACAAAATCATTAGTTAAAGCTCCATAATAAGTACCATAATTAAAGTAATAATTTTTCTTTTTACTTATCTTTTCATTAGGAATAACTATTAATAATAATCCATTATCCAAAACTTCTTTATATATAGTTTTATCAACATCTTTTAATTCTAGCTTATCCATCACTCATTCTCCCCTTTTAATATGTAAATTGTATTAAGTTTAGTCTTTTTAGCCACTACTACTACTTCTTCTTTAGTTACTTTTAGCATCTTCTTTCTTTTAGTTTCTAAATCATCTACTCCTAAAAGTTCCATCATATAATAACTTTCTATCATTTGAAAAGAACTTTCTATAATATCATCAATAGCACTTGTATAATATTCTTTCGCTTTATCTAAAAGTTCATCACTAATATGACCATTAGCAAGGTCTTTAAGTATTTTCTTTATTAGTTTTATCGCTTCTTCACTCTTATTAGATGTAATACCACCTCTAATAATAATTAGATTATCTAATTTATTAGGAGTACTAGAAATAGTATAAGCTAAAGAATTTTTCTCTCTTACTTCTTTAAATAATAAGGATTCGCTACCTCCACCTAATATTGTATTGAATAGTGATAATGGATAATTTCTCTCATAATCTGTTAATCCTAAAGTACTTAAAGTTATAACTAAATTATCTTGCTCTGCTGTTATTTTTTCTATAACTTTCTTAGTACTAATTTTCTTAGGCTCTATAACTCTAGCTTCAACCTGTTTCTTTTTAAAAGTATCAAAGTTAAAGACTTCCCTAAAAAGATTAGTTATCTCTACTTCATCAACATTTCCTAAAACAAAGATATCCAAAAAATTATGTTTAATCATCTCTTTATAGTAGGCATATAAATTTTGTTCAGTTATTTTCTCTAAGTCTTCTAAATAACCAATACTTCTATAAGAAGTAACATTAGAACTTGTAGATTCCATTCCTCTAATCAAAGCATAAGTCATCTTATCTTCTACTAAAGTATTTAAATCTGCTTTATATTCTTCATAAACTATTGAAAACTCTTTCTCATTAAAAGAATTATTATCAGCTTTAGGATTTAATATAACAGAATTTAATAGTTCTAAGCTTTTTTTAAAGTTACCTTCTTCTGTATATTTATCATGCAAAACTCTAAGACTAAAAGAAGTATCTAAATAATTACCTAACCTTCTATTTGTCGCTGAAATTTGAGCAGCATATAGATTCTGCAAAGCTTTAGTAAGTTCAACTTTACTTTGATAATCATTAGTAGAAAGCATCATTATTCTACTTAGAAAATTTCTTTTCGTTATATTTTCTTTTAAAGCTTCTTCTCTAAAAAAAATTTTAACGGTAATAGTCTTAAACAAATCTGTTTTAATAATATGAAGATTATAAGAACCTTGCTCTTTTCTTTTATATTCTATCATTTTTACACCTCATCTCAATCCTTAGTATGCTCTATTATTTTAATCTAATTCAACTAATGTATCAAGACTTAATTTTATCATCTCATCAAGACTCTTTTCTCTATCTTCACTAGATAAACTTTCATTAGCAAATTCATTATCTACAACAGTGAGGATACATGCTGCTTTTTTATTAAGATTTTTAGCAAGACAGAATAATGTTGCCGTTTCCATTTCATAAGCAAGATATTTATCTTCCGGATATAGTTTTAAATATCTTTTTTTATCTACATAAGGATCGAATATATCACTAGTTATTATCTTACCTTTAAATGTTTTTAAATTATGTTGTTTGGCAATTAATTCTAATTTACTATTAATTGTTTTATCTGATAAAAAGTTTTTACTATCATCATCAAAAAATAATTTTGGAAAACTACTTAAAGTATAAGCTTCACTAGCAATTACTATATTTTTAAGTCTAACTTCAGGAACTCCCGCTCCACATGTCCCTATTCTAATAATTGTATCTACATCATAAAAATGATAAAGTTCATATGCATATATTCCTATTGATGGTGAACCCATTCCTGAGGCAAAAATAGTTACTAGGTTATTTTTATAATAACCAGTAAAACCAAGCATTCCCCTTACATTGTTTACTAATTTACAATCAGTTAAAAAATTATCTGCAATATACTTAGCTCGCATAGGATCTCCTGGCATAATAACTTTTTTAGCAATATCTTCTTTTTTACTTTCTATATGTGCTGTCATAAAACCTCCTAAAAACAAAAGGAATCGTAAAAATGCTAATTATTTTTACAATCCCTATTAACACTTTATAATTAAATTATAACTTAATTAGATTGAAAAGAAAAGAGAGTTTACAAAATTAACTCTCTTTTCTACTAATTACTTTCTAAAGGATAAACAGAAACTTGTTTCTTATCTCTTCCTTTACGTTCAAATTTAACAATTCCTGATACAGTAGCATATAAAGTATCGTCATTTCCACGTTTTACATTAACACCTGGGAATATTTTTGTACCTCTTTGACGATAAATTATACTACCAGCAGTTATAAATTCACCATCGCTAGCTTTAGCACCTAATCTACGACCAATAGAGTCACGTCCATTAGAAGTAGAACTTTGTCCTTTTTTATGAGCGAAAGCTTGAATATTTAATTCTAAAAATTTCACTTTAGTCCCTCCTTACTTTACTTCGATATTTTCTTTATATTTTAGTTCTAATTCTTTAAGCAATTTAACCATATTTTTAAGTAAAGCTTGAGTAACTCTATCTTTACTTAATACTTTTATAGTTAAACCTTTACTAGAAGCAAGATAAGTAATAGTGTTCTTATCAATAGTCAAGATACCATTAATAGTAGTAGTTACAATAGAACTAATAGCACTACAGACAATATCTTTACCATATTCATCATACATTGCATGTCCTAAGATACTTATCTTTTCAAAATAACCATTATTTTTTTCGACTTTTACTCTAACCATAATTAACCATTAATTTTTGTAATTCTAATTTTTGTATAAGGTTGTCTATGTCCTTGAGTTTTACGGTTGCTTCTTGATTTGTTTTTATATTTAAAAACACGTATTTTCTTAGCTTTACCGTTTTTAACAACTACACCTTCTACTGTTACATCTTTTAAATAAGGGGAACCAACTTTAGAATCAAGCATTAAAACTTGATCAAAAGTAACAACATCATCACTATTAGCATTAATTTTTTCTACGAAAATTTCATCACCTTCGCTAACACGATATTGCTTTCCACCAACTTTAATTACTGCGTACATTTTTTAACCTCCTTCTTTAACTAAAGACTCGCTTTTAAGGTATTACTCTATTTAGTAATTTCTACCTCTTCAATGCGGTTTACAGCTTAAATACGAGGTATATCAAGCTACAAACACTATGATTCTAACATATTTTTTTCTAACAGTCAAACTTTTTTCGTAAGAAAATGATAAATAATAATACATAAAATATTTATAAAAAGTTTAGCAACAACAAAGTTGATATATAAGTTGGATGCAAGTAGTAATGATAAACCTTCAATAAGGTAGAAACAACAAAATGCTGTTAATTTATTATTTAGTTTATCTACTTTAAAAAGGATTATAATAAAACAAGATATCAAATAGGAAATAGTAAAGTCTAAATATACATTGATATTTAATTTAAGCAAGATAATAAAGATAAGGAAATTTATAAGTGATGTTAAAATAACAAATTTATCACGATTATACCAACTAATATGATTAGTATCATCAATATAATCAGTTATTAATTTTTTAAAGTTTTCATTATTACTTTTATATTCTTTAGGAATAAACTTCTTGCTTTTTTCTATTACTTTATCTAATTTATTAAAGTCATTTAAAGGAAGGATATACCCTTCTTTAGCAAATTCTTTAGTTATTTCCTTTTGATGATCGTTAGTATGTTCATTATATTTAGAAAGTCTAGGAGCCACAATTACTTTCTTTTTATATTTTAAAGCCGTTAATATACTACCTACTCCTCCATGAGTAATAATAAGATCTGCTTTTTTAATTAATTCTTCTAACTCATCACTAGGTAAGCTAGAAAATATTTCCATCTTATCATTTTTATATTTAGTATAACCTGCTTGAACAACAACTTTATCTTTAATTGTACCTTTATCTATTTCTTTACTAATAGCATCAAGTAATCTTTTAAAACTCTTATCTTGAGTTCCAAGTGTTACCAAAATCATTAAAAACACCACCCTCCACATATCGCTTTAGGATATAGTTTTAACATACTAGGCCATTGCACTATGAAAAGATTAGCGATATGAAATTTATAAAAGAGTACTCCTGTCACTGTTTTAGAATGAATATTAGCAAAAGTTTCTATATATATTACTTTACTTCCAAAAATACGTCCAATTGAGCACATTGGTCCTGCTGTATGAGCCCCTGTAGTAATGATATAATCTGGATGATATTTGAAATAAAGGAATAAACTAATAAAGCAATTAGCCAGTAATTTAAAAGGATAAGATAACATATGATCTTTAGTACCATATATTAAATAGTTTACATTTTTATATTGCTTTTTTAACTTTCTATTAGCATCAGTTTTCTCTGTTATTAATGAATATTCATAATTATTAAAGATACTCTTAAGTTGTAACAATTCATTTAAATGTCCCCCTGTACTAGATATAAACATAACTCTTTTCATAAACTATTCCCCCTTTAAGATAAGTTTTTCCCAAGCTTTAATTACACTATCACTCATATATTTCTTTACTTCTTTTCTTCCATTATTACCTAATTCTTTACGTTTATCTATATCTTTAGCCAAATCAAGAATCTTTTTCTCCATTGCTTTAAAATTTCTATGTTTAATTAAATATCCATCATAACCAGAAGTAATTATTTCCCTAGCTCCTTCAGCACTATCAAAAGCAAGACAAGGAAGTCCATTACTCATCGCTTCAAGTAAAACTATTCCAAAGCTCTCTGTATAACTAGTCATAACATAAATACTAGACTTATGCATTAACTTTTCTATTTCTTTACTATTTTTAAAGCCATGTAAAGTAACATCACGAGTTAAATTATTATCTTTAATATATTTCTCTAGATTTTCTTTCTCATCACCATCTCCTACTATATTTAAATGCCAATTAAACCCATTATCCTTTAAGTTTTTATATATATTTAACAAATCTAAAAATCCTTTTTCTTTAGCAAGACGTCCTACAGAAATTAATTCTTTACCTGTAAGAGGACTTTTAGTCTTAGGAATATTTTCTAAAACATTAGGAATATAAACACATTTACATGAATAATTTAACATCTTATGTTTATAAAACTTTTCCAAGTCTTTAGAAACTAAAACTAAATAATCCAAGTCTTTAGCACTATTAATAACATCAGTAGCATATTTCATATCATTATGATGATGATTATGTTCCCAAGCTATTTTAACTGTATTAACAGGTGCATAAAGACTAACTAATTGATTTAAAAATATTCTTGTAGAAATAATAACATCTGCTTTAGTTCTTTTTATATAATTAGCCATCTCCCTACGTTTTTTATATAAAACTTCAATACTTTTAACAGATTCTTTAACTAAGCTAACAGGTCTAATATTATGTAATGCCTCATTCCATTCCTTCCGATTAGGTACAAGTTTAGAAGGCAACAAATAAGTTATTTTAACCTTTTCAGAAATATCAAAAACAGGTTTATCATAAAGTTTATAAATAGATGCTATTTCAACTTCATAATTATTATTAGCAAGTAAATTAGCAAGTGATGTAATTGACTTTTCAACACCACCATAACCTAAATGTAGAGCAAGTATAAGTATCTTTTTATTCATAAGCAAGTCCTCCTATTACTCTAAGTATATATTAATTTTACTGTTTAAGCAAATAAAACTGGTAAAAAATATACCAGTTTAATTATCTTTAGCAACATTCTTTATTCTATAGGTTATATATGCACCTGTTACAAGTATTGGTATTAAGACAAGTCCTATTCCTATATATAAAGCACTGTTTGTAACAGGATTACTTATGACTGTTACTTCTATTTCATAGGTCGTTCCATCACCCTAGTTTGACAGTTTTGATATAAAAATCCTTGCAACCCTAGATAAAATCTAGTTTTTTTATATTTTAGTACTTGC
>CALWAJ010000037.1 GCA_944373065.1 uncultured Bacilli bacterium | reverse complement strand
TTTACGATGTTTATAACAGCAGACCATGGTAACTCTGAAATCATGGAAGACGATAAAGGAGAAGTTATAACTGCTCATACAACTAGTCCTGTTCCATTTATTATTACAGATCATAATATAAAAGAAATAAAAACAGGTAAACTAGGAGATATTGCTCCTACAATACTAAAATATATGGATATAGAAAAGCCAAAAGAAATGACAGGAGATAACTTGATTTAGTTAGTTAAATAAGGCATACTATAAGTAGGAGGGTTTAATTATGACTGATGAAGAACTAAAATCATATGAAGATAAGTTATTAGAGTTAAAAGTAAGTAGAGGAAAATTAATTAGACAAAGAAAAAAATTACTCGAAGATGATAATGTGAAAAAATATCTTGGTATAGAAATAGAACTTGATTCATCTGCTAAAGAAGCAATGACTTTACAAGGTATAATACTAGTA
This sequence comes from uncultured Bacilli bacterium, assembly GCA_944373065.1. Taxonomy (GTDB): domain Bacteria; phylum Bacillota_I; class Bacilli_A; order RF39; family UBA660; genus Onthousia. The sequence goes on along the minus strand of CALWAJ010000037.1, from coordinate 11,886 downwards.
GAACGACAAGAAAGGTGTCCTCATCCTGCTTGGTATTTTTGGGGATACATCGAAGATGCTTACGAAGGAAAAGTTTATTGGACTTGTCAGTGTGTCGCTTGTGGAAAAAAATTAGAGGAAGTTCGCAGTAGGAATTATCCACATGACAGAGTTATATGGAAAGAAAGTTTTTTTGCTAAACCTACTAGAAGTGATATGTCATATAAAGAAGTAGCAGATAAATGGGTTAAATTTATGGAAGATTTTCCTAGCGAAGATAAGTCTATTGAAGAAAAAGGGAAAGTATTTACTAAAATGATGAACCCAAGTAAAAAGTAACCAGCAATGGTTATTTTTTAGTTGATAAAAATACTTTAATATGATAGTATAAGAACAATTTACAAATATGGAGAGTGATTATTTTGAAAACAGATATTAATGAAGAGATGAGTAATTTTTTTAAAGAACACAAATTAGATGAGATTACTAAAGAAAATATAAAGAAATATTTTAATGATATAAATAAGATTAATGAATATGGTGGATTATTGCATGCTGCAGTTCAAAATAAATTTCCCGAAGATAAAGTCTTAAAATTTATAGATACATTGTTACAATGCGGTGTCGATGTTAATTTAAAAGGTAAAAGTACAGGATATAGTTTTATTCATCTAGCACTTTATGGATATACAGAAAATGGAGAAGATTATTCATATTCAACTGAATTTATTAATAAATTGATTTCTTTAGCTAAAAAATATAATTTTGATGTTAATATTAAAGATAATGATGGTGATAGTCTAATTCATACAGCACTTGCCAGCGAAGTTTATACCGGTGATACTGCTAATTTAATTGATGCTTTAGGTGATGAGTATGATTTACAATGTAAAGATAATAATGATAATAATATCTATGAAGCCTTAATTGGATATAAGCAAGAAGCAAGCCAAACTAAAAATAAGATTTGGTATGACAGGTTATCTCAAGAAAGAGAAAAAATAAAGTCATATATAGAAAAAAATAATGAAAAAGTTAAAGAAAATATCCAAACAACGGAAGAAACTATAGAAGATACTAAAGATCTACAAACAATAGAAGAAGATATAGAAGATGAAGACCAAATATTAATAGTGGATTTAGAGGATAAAGAGAAAATCCAAAAAGAAGAAAGTAAAGAAAATCAATTAAATAATATTATAAAACAAGAAAACATCGACTATGAAACAATTAATCAGTTAAAAACAAGAATAGAAGCAATGCTTCTTAATATAATCATAGAATTTTTATTATTAAATTATGCTACAATATTAAATGATAAAAATAAACTAAATACTTACCTTGAAAATAATGATTTAAGTATAAGAGAGAAAAGTAGCATTATATTATTATCTAACAAATTGGATTTATTACTAAAAGAAACCATTAATAATTATATTATAGAAAATCAAACTATTGAAAATGTTGATAGATTAAAAGCCATGTTAATAGCTTTTAATTATGAAGATGAAGTACAGTTACTTAATGAAATAATAAAAGAAAGTAGTGAAGAAATATCTATAGATGATATTAATGAATGTAAAACTTTAAGAGATATGAATTCTTTAAAAGAAGAAATAGAAAATATTCAAAATGAAGATATTAAAAAAACATTATTAAAAGAATTAAATAAAAAAGAAATATTATTTATAGAACAAATAGAATCTATAAAATTAAAAATTAATGTAATAAATAGCGTAAATAGTATGAACATAGTAAAAGATGATAAAAAAATAGAAATATTTGATGAATTAGATTATGCATATCTTACAGTTGATGAAATAAATAGCTTAGAAGATAAGTTAATTGAATTAATAGAAAAAAATAAGAATATATTCTGGGAAACTATTAATAATAAAATAGTCGAACTATTAAACTTAGTATCAAATGGAGAAAAGAGTGGACTTTTAACTGGTGAAGAGATATGGAATTTTGTTGACTCTAAATTAACTGATAATAAAAAACAAGCTGAAAAAGTAAGGACATATCGTAATGAAAAAAAGTGATTCTTTTGACTGGCTATTTTTAGAAGAAGATAATTATGATGACTTCTCAAAGCAAATACAATATATTTTAGAAACTAAACCATTCCTTACTTCTGAAAATATATATAAATTAATTAAAAAAATTAATATCTATTATTTACGAGAGAAAAATAAAAAAGTAGATAAATCATATTTTGATCAAGTTTTAAATCTATATGATATATGTATAAATGAAAAAGATAGATTTGATGTTCTATTGACAATTAATGATAAAGAATCATTTTTTAAATATGCTAAAAAGCATTATCAGTTTTTTAAAAAGAAATTTCAAGAAACAGTCTTTGTTGATGAATATAGTATAGATGAGCTTGATACATTTGAAGAAATTGAATCTCTTTTTTATTTTAACTATGAAGATACTAATTATAAGTTAAAACTTATATCTATTGATGAAACTATAATATATCCAATCTATAAGTTGTTTTTAGAGGATATAAAATTTTATTATAATGATTCCATTATTAAATACTGTCATAAGTATCTATCTCTTATGAATTTTAAAGAACTAGATGATATACTTTCTTATGCTCTAAAAGAAGAATTTAACAAAACTTATATAGATGAACTTATATCTGTCTTTAACAACAAAATTAAAAGTCATAGTTTATCTTATGAAGATATAAATAGTCTCATGCAAATAGATAATAGAGAAACATTAGAAATACTAATATTATGTTTAAAAAAGCATTCTATATTAACAAATGCAAATAATATAGTTACTGACAATTTTAATAAAATATTACGCAAGAAAGTTAAAGATTATGATTTCCGAGATGATATTTCTGAAGACTTGTTTTCATTAAAATATATAAATGGTCTAAATAGACTTGAAATATTATCATCATCCGAGAGAAAAAACAGCTCATTATATTTAAAATGTTTTCAGATATTTTTAAAAGAATTCTTATCTAATTATAATGATGAAATAACTAAAGAAGAAATAAAAATTATAGAAGCACTATTTCAAAGAGTAATTAATCATAAAAATATATTTCAAATATTAAAAATAAATAATAAAAAAACTCTTTATCATTATTACAAATCAGGTAAATTTAATTTAAATATAGATATCTCTTTTGAACTTGTTAAAAACTATAATGCAAAGCAATATTTAGAATTAAACTCCATATTTAATAAAAAGTATATTGAAAACATAGAAATACTAAATATAAAAAAAGACGATTCAATAATAATAGACACATTTAACATACAAGAACATAATATGACAGAAAAAATAGTAATTAATATTGATAAAATTAATACTGTAATAATTTGTACACTTAATATACAAAATCGCCATATAGCAGAAAAAGTAGTAATTAATTTTGATAAAGATAATCAAGTAATAATTGATGCACTTAATATATTAGGATACGATTTAACAAAAAAAATAATAAATAAAGATTTTACTAAACTAACTTATATTACTACATCATTAAATCAAAAGCCAACTGACTATATTGAAAAAATAAAACCCTTATTACTGGATATTATTGATATATCTACTACTAAAGAGGAATATACAATAAATGCATTTTTCACTTGTTTTGATTTACTATATGAACAAAAAAATACTAAGATAAAATTTATGCGAATAAAAAACATGGTAGATTCTATTGCCTATGCTCTATTCCCAAATAATTATAATATTGAAAATAACTTAGAAAAATTAAATTTTGTTCATAAAGGTATGCCTTTAAGCGAAAAAGTTGAGGGAATAAAATTATATAATAGTTATAGATTTAGACTATATTCATCTATTCCCGATATAAAGGGAAAAGTAAATAATTGTGAATATGAAATGGTTGATATGCATAGTGAAGATATAATATCAAATGGTATTGAAAAATACATTGTAAAAGACAAATTAATAAGTAGCTGTTTAACACCAGCTGGTAAAGCATCTAGTTGTCTAAGACATGGTGCTGTTAATCAACATGGTAGATTTTTTAAAGTAACATATAATGACAATATAGTCGCTTATAGTTGGGTATGGCGCACAGGAGAAGTACTTTGTTTTGATAATATAGAAGTAACAGAGAATAGTTATAAATTAGATAATCCTGAATATGTAATCTATACTGCTTATAAAAATGCAGCTGAAACTATAAGAAAAATAACTTCTTCTAAAGAAAATAATGGTATCAAATTAGTAATAATAGGAAGAAATGATATTGATGTATCTAATAAATTTTTAGATAAATTACCGAAAGTAAATGATTATACTAAAAACATATTTAAGCCAAATTCAAAAGATTATCTATACCTCGAAGATTCCTCAAAAAAACAATTAATTTTATCTGGTAAATATAAAGATGATTTAAAAACAGATGATATAGAGCCTATATATAAATATAGAAGAAAAGAAGTTAAAAGATTTAGTAACTGTGATAAATATAATTTAAGAAGAGAAATTAATTCTATTTACTTTGACTATTGTCTTGAAAATAATAATAAATATGAAAAGATAACTACTAATTATATAGACGGTTATTTAAATGAAGACTGGTTTGTAGGATATAAAGAAAATAAGACTTATGACTTTTATTATAGAGGAAAAGATGAAAGATTATTTGAAGAAGCAAAAAAATATCTTAAAAATAAAGATTTAAAAATAACTTCTGTACATAATATTATAAAAACTCCTAAAGAAAATATAGATATATTATTAAATATTAAAAATTATCAATTTAATATGGAAAAAATATTGGCTTATTTTCAAGATGAAAAAAGACAACAATTTGTCTTAAAAGAAAAATACTATACTCATAGTCCTAATTCTTTAGAAACATTTAGTAAAATATTAAAAGATAATGCTATTACATCAGCAAAATATGGAAGACATGCAGGAGGTAGTGGCTGTAATGGTGAAAACTTTATTTCTGTAGCAAAAGTAAATAGTGGTGCATATTATTCCTATGCTGGCTCTAAAACATTTATTTTAACAGATAATATTTGTGTATTTGGTAAACAAAAATTTGGACATCAAAGGCTAGCGAATGAATTTTCAAATTCAAAATATCCACTTAGAAATCCTAGTATTGATGGTGAGCTACATGTTTTAGATAAAATTAATTTAGATAAATCTATAGGAATATTTGCATCGAAAAGGAAAATAGATGAATTAGTTCAAATAACTTATTTACAAGAACTATTTCAAAATGATATTCCCTTAATTTTATTTGAAGATAATACCTATATTGATAAGGGTGTTATTAAGAAATATTCCAAAGTGCTAAAATAATTATATTAGTAAACACAATAACTATAAAAGAAGCTAAAGTAATTAAAAATAACTAGTTAGTAATACTGGTTATTTTTTCTCTTTAAAATAGAACTAATGTATTATATAATAGAGTAAAGAGGAGGGAAAACTATGCAACGAATTATATTTCATATCGATGTTAATAATGCCTTTTTGTCTTGGACAGCAATTTATTTACTAAATCACGGTTATAAACAAGATATTAGAAAGATTCCATCAGTTATTGGTGGAGACGAAAAGGCAAGACGAGGTATTGTTCTTGCTAAAAGTCCTATTGCTAAAAAATATGGAATAGTAACAGCAGAGACATTATATAGTGCTAGAAGTAAATGCAAAAATTTACAAGTTTTTCCTCCAAACTATGCTTTTTATAAAGAAGAGTCTAAGAAGTTATATAATTATCTTTCACAGTATTCTCCTATAATAGAACAATACTCTATTGATGAGTGTTTTCTTGACCTTACTGGGACAACACTTCTTTATGGTAATGATTATGTATCACTAGCTCATAAAATAAAAGATGAAATTAAAGAAAAGTTTGGCTTTACTGTCAATGTGGGAGTCGGAGAGAATAAGCTATGTGCAAAAATGGCCAGTGACTTTGAAAAACCAGATAAAGTACACACTCTCTATTTAAATGAAGTTAAGACTAAAATGTGGCCTTTAAAAGTAAATGATTTATTTATGTTAGGTAAAAGTTCTGCTAAAAAGTTAAATGACTTAGGAATATATACTATTAAAGATTTAGCTGAGTCTAACATTAACTTACTAAGAAGACATTTTAAAAGCCAAGGAGATTATTTTAAAGAAGCTGCTTTAGGAATAGATTATAGCAAAGTAGAACCAAGAAATGCTAAGAATAAATGTATTAGTATTTCAAGAACTTTACCCTATGATGTTAGTAAAAAAGAAGACTTATTAAAAATATTATTTAGTGAAACAGAAGAAGTGTCATACACTCTAAGAGATCAAAAACTATATACTGCAACTATTGCCGTTACTTATAGAAATAATCTCTTTAAAAATTATTCTCATCAAATTACTTTAGATAATCCAACTAATGTAACAGAAGAAATCTATAAAGCTGTTAAACGGGTTTTTGAAGCTAGTTGGCAAGAAGATCCTATTAGAAATATAGGAGTAAGATTAGGTGATTTAAAAGAGAAAGCAGTTAGTCAAATGTCTTTGTTTGAAGAGTCTGATGTAAAAGTAGAAGATAAAGTTGAAGAAGTAATGGATAAAATTATTAAAAAATATGGTAAAGGCAGTGTTATAAGAGCAAGTAAGAAAGAAGAAAGTTATAATATAGAAAAAAGGTGATAAAAAAGTTTTTCCACAGTCTTGTGGAAAAACTTAATCTAAGAGATTATCAATAATAGAATTAATCTCATTATCGTTTAATATAATTTCTTCATTAATAAGACCAATATCAGGATGAATATAATCATATTTATGAAAGTCAGAGCCTATTGTTGTTATTAGATTATGATGTTTAGAAAAGTTATTCCAAAGAATGCACTCGTTAATTTTATTACCATCTCTATCTATATAAATGTAATTAGCTTCAATACCATCAGGATTCATTTCTTTAATTAACTCTAATATATCATCATCAGTTAAGCCATCTTCATATTTATAGCAAACAGGATGAGCAAGAACTGCTTTGCCACCAGCTTCTCTTATCAAATCACTAGCTTCCTTAGGACTAACTGTTTCTTTTTTTACATAACAAGGACATCCTTCGTTCATGATAGTCTCAATAAATTCTCCTTTACTAGGAATATGGCCAAAAGTTTTTAATAATAATTTACTATTATCCTTATTTTCTACAATATTAAGAGCAATATGAGCTTTAGTAACAGCATCAATCTTATCTAAAAACTCAACATTAATGATATAACCTAACTCATTTAATTTACTAGCAACTTTATGAAGATAAATATGTCTAGCATTACGTAAAGTATATAATTTTTCTTTTAGTTGGTCATTATTAATATTAAAGTTATAACCTAATACATGAATACCTATACCATTATATTTAGTAGATATTTCAACTGCGGTAATTAACCTTACTTTTTTATCTTTAGCATAATTAAATAATTCACCATTATAAGCAAGAGTTGTATCATGGTCTGCGATTGCCATAACACTAACTCCATTATCAACTGCTCTATCAATTATTTCTTTAGAAGATAGTTCTCCATCTGATAAATTACTATGAATATGTAAATCAATTAGTTTATTCATTGTCTACCTCCAATAAAATATAATATAGAAAAATATTAACAAAAAAAATATTAATAGTAAATAGATTAGAAAACTATATTTTTTTTTCGTAAATATGATATTCTTATAGCATGGAGGAAATTATGTCAGAATTAAAAACAATTAATGGAAATACTTTTGAGTTTAGAACAGAAGAAAAGAATTTTGTATCAGTTTTAAATGGTGGTTATATAATAACAAAAGATGGAAAGTTTGTTGATGTAAAGGACTCAGAAAATCATAGTGATATTTTTACATCATATTTACGTAAATATTTAGAAGATGACAATCATAATATCGTAGATACCCTTATTGGTTCAAAAGAACTTACATCACTTAATCATATTGTTTATCTTGGAGTTAAGGAAAGTGATGTTAGAGAAAGTTATGGCTTAGGGAGTGAAACCTCTGCTACTGATGTTGTTTTACCATTTCCAAATAATAGTGAAGAAATAACGAAAGAAGAAGCAGAAAGTTGTTTACATTTAATATCTACTAATAAGTCCATATTTGGTAACTATGAAAAAGTACATATTAATTATCATAATTTTGACGTCCCATATGATATTAAGGATGAAATTGTTCCTATACTACAAGAAAAAGTGAACTTAAATTCTAAAACCATTTAAAATAATATACAATATACTGATTATAGTAATATTGAAAAAGTAGTTTATCAAAATTAGGTAACATAGAACCTTTGAATATTTTCATAAATTTATGTATTTATTTTGTTTTGTTAGAAACGAGCCTTTAGATTTAAATATCTATAAACGAGTTTTCGGAAAAATATATAGGGTATATCTAAGTACTCTTTTTTTGTAAATATATTTAATCACCTTTACACAGTATATCTATTTCATTATCTTCTCTATTAAGTAAGATTGTCAATTTTTTTGTGAAAAAAATTCAAAAAATGCTTGTATTTCAAGGATTTCTATGTTAATATTAATTACGTGTGACTGCTTAGATGTGGGAGGTTGTCGATACGCCAGGTTAAGTTGTTAATCAGCTATCGGGTTATTCACACGGAGCAAGTCTATACTAGATATAGGCGAAGGGAGGACGTAAACAATGTCAACACAAAAGATTCGTATTAAGTTAAAAGCATATGATCATAAGATACTTGACAATGCTGTAACTAAAATTGTTGAAACAATTAAAAGAACTGGAGGAGATATAGTTGGACCTGTACCTCTACCAACAGAAATTGAAAAATTCACAATTTTAAGAGCTGTTCACAAAGATAAAGATAGTCGTGAACAATTCGAAAGAAGAACACACAAGAGATTAATTGACATTAAGAACCCAAGTAAAGAAACGATTGATGCATTAGCTCATCTTGATTTACCAAGCGGTGTCGATATCAAAATCAAAACAATCTAAAATAGGAGGAAATGAAAATGAAAGGAATCTTAGGTACAAAAAAAGGAATGACTCAAGTATTTACTACTGAAGGTAAGCTTATTCCTGTAACTGTTGTAGAAGTTGAACCTAATGTCGTTACACAAATCAAAACTAACGAAACTGATGGTTATGAAGCTATTCAATTAGGTTATAAAACAGTTAAAGAAAAACTAAGCAACAAACCTAAAATGGGTCATACAAAAAAAGCTAATACTGAACCTAAGCGCTTCTTAAGAGAAATAAAAGGCGTAAATGTAGCTGATTACACTTTAGGACAAGTATTAGATGCTAGCGTATTTGAAGCTGGTGAGATTGTAGATGTTAGTGGAGTAAGCAAAGGAAAAGGTTTCCAAGGTGTAATCAAACGTCACAATCAAAGTCGTGGACCTATGGGACATGGTTCACAATATCATCGTGGAGTAGGATCTCTTGGAACAATGAGACCAATGCACGTATTAAAAGGTAAGAAATTACCAGGACAAATGGGTAATGTAAATACTACTGTTCAAAATCTTGAAATAATTGCAGTAGATTTAGAAAATAATGTAATTTTAATTAAAGGTAATGTACCTGGACCAAAAGAAGGACTAGTAGTTATTAAAACAGCTGTTAAAAAACCAGGTAAGAAAAACACTGCTAAAGACTTAATCACTTATGAAGAAATGAAAGAAGCTGAGACTACTGCTGAAGTTGAAGAAAATATCGCTACAGAAGAAGTAGAACCAGCTACAACTTCTGAGTCTGTAGAAACAACAAACGAATAATCATCACTACCTATAATTAAATTTAATAATGAGTAGTGAAAGGAGGAAAAAGTATGAAAAAGATAGATCTTTTAAATCTTAAAGGTGAAAAAGTAAGTGAAGAAAAATTAAATGAAGAAATATTTTCTATTACCCCAAATGATAAAGTATTATATGATGCCATCATTTTAGCAAGAGCATCATTAAGACAAGGAACACATTCTACTAAAAACCGTTCAGAAGTAAGCGGTGGTGGACGTAAACCTTGGAGACAAAAAGGAACTGGACATGCACGTCAAGGTTCAATTAGAGCTGTACAATGGGTAGGTGGAGGACGTTACGGAACTCCAGTACCAAGAGATTACAGTAAAAAACAAAATCGTAAAGAAAGACGTTTAGCATTAAAGAGTGCTTTAAGTCATAAATTTAATGATAATGAAGTAATTGTTATGGAAGAATTAGTATTTGAAACACCAAAGACTAAAGAAATGATGACATTACTAAATACCTTAAAAATTGCTGATAAAAAAGTATTATTTGTAGTAGGTGACTTTACAGAAAATGTAATCCTATCATCTAGAAACATTCCAAATGTAGCCTTAATATCAGCTGAAGAATTAAATGTATTAGACTTAGTTAACTCTGATGTAGTAGTCTTTACAAGCGATGCTATTAAAAAAATAGAGGAGGCTCTTAAATAATGGATACTAAATATTTAGAAATAATTAAAGCTCCTGTTATCACTGAAAAAAGTGGCGCTCTAGGAGAGAAGAATCAATATGTATTTAAGGTTTCTTCTAAAGCTAATAAAATTGAAATTAAACAAGCTATTGAAAAAATCTTTAAAGTACATGTAAAAGAAATAAGAACATTAAATGTTAAACCTAAAAAAAGAAGAGTTGGTCGCTATACTGGACTTACAAATAGATGTAAAAAAGCTATTGTAACTCTAGCAGATGGTGAACAAATTGATCTTGGTTAGAAGGAGGAAATAAAACATGGCAATAAGAAATTATAAACCTACTACACCAGGACGTAGAAAAATGAGTACTCTAACAAATGAAGAGATTACTAAATCTACTCCAGAGAAAAGTTTAACAGTAACACTTAAGAAAAACTCTGGTCGTAATAATCAAGGAAAAATAACAGTACGTCATCAAGGTGGTGGCGTTAAAAGAAAATATCGTCTTATTGATTTTAAAAGAAATAAGAAAGATATTACTGGTGTTGTAGCAAGTATTGAATATGATCCAAATAGAACAGCTAATATAGCTTTAATAAATTATCTAGATGGAGAAAAAAGATATATAATCGCTCCTAAAGGTTTAAAAGTAGGAGATAAAATAATAAGTGGTGAAAATGTTGACATCAAAGTAGGAAATGCACTTCCTATTATGAATATTCCAGTAGGTACAGTAATCCACAATATTGAACTTCGTCCAGGTAAAGGTGCAGCCTTAGCAAGAAGTGCTGGTAGTTCTGCTCAAATCCTTGGTCGTGAAGGAAAATATGTAATGATTAGATTATCAAGTGGAGAGCAAAGAAAAGTACTTGGAACTTGTATGGCTACAGTTGGTGTTGTTGGTAACGAAGATGCAAGCCTTGTTAAACTTGGTAAAGCAGGACGCAAACGTCACATGGGAATTCGTCCAACAGTACGTGGTTCTGTTATGAACCCTAATGACCATCCACATGGTGGTGGTGAAGGACGCGCTCCAGTAGGTAGAAAAGCACCACTTACACCTTGGGGTAAACCTGCTCTTGGATATAAGACAAGAAATAATAAAAAGACTGACAAATTTATTGTACGTCGTCGTAATAGTAAATAGGAGGATAAAACATGGCTAGAAGTTTAAAGAAAGGACCTTATGTAGCTAAAAGCTTACTAAAAAAGGTTAAAAAATTAAATGAAAGTGGAAAAAAAGAAGTAATAAAAACTTGGTCACGCCGTTCTACTATCTTTCCTGAATTTATCGGTCACACCTTTGCAGTTCATAACGGTAAAGAATTTATCCCTGTTTATGTTACTGAAGATATGGTTGGACACAAATTAGGAGAATTTGCTTTAACTCGTAAAAATGGTGGACACGGTTCAGATAAAAAATAATAAAGACTAGGAGGATATGAAAATGGAAGCAAAAGC
>CALWAJ010000036.1 GCA_944373065.1 uncultured Bacilli bacterium | reverse complement strand
TATCATTAACTTTTGTTCTTTAAAAGAATAAGTTCCCATTATAATTTTTTCGAGAACTTTGAATTTTATTTAACAAAATTTATCTTTTTTTAAAAAACAGTTGCTATTTCAGTATTTTTTGTGTTATATTTCTATTATAGAAGGAGGTTAGACAAAGATGAAAAATGAAGATAACTCAAAACAAGTGTTGTTATCTGTTTTGGGAGTAGCAATTTTAGTTGTAGCTGTAGTAGGTGTTTCATTTGCAGCATTTTCATTTTCTAAAACAGGTCAAGTGACAAATACAATTACTACTGGTACTATTAGTATGAGTTATAGTGAACCTGAAAATGGTATTACTTTAACTGAGGCTTTACCTATGGATGATGAAACTGGTAAAACGTTGCAAGGTGAAAATAATACTTTTGATTTTACTGTAACTGCTACTATTAAAGGTTCAGGAAAAACTACAATTAATTATGCTATAACTGCTGTTACAACTCCAGCTACTAATTTAAATGATGATTATGTTAAAGTTTATTTAACTGATATGGATAGTTCTGATAGTCAAATATTAGCTCCTACTGTTGTAAGTTCTTTACGTAAAACTACAAGTGATGATTCTGGAGCACCAGATGGTCAATATATATTAGAATCTGGTACTTTTGATGCTACTACTACTAATAGCTATCGTTTAAGAATGTGGGTAGCTGATAATTTCTCAGTAGGACAATCATCTGAGACATATACATTAAAAGTTAATGTATATGGTGCTGCTGATGCTCAATAGAATTGAGATAATATAAAGTGTCTAATCTCTGACACTTTTTCTTTTGCCTTCTTGATTATATTTTTTAGATATGATATATTTCTATTATAGAGGAGGAGCTTATGAAAACAAATAGTGAAAATACTGCTAATAATAATTTAAAGACTATTATTATTTTAATAATACTTGTGCTTGTTTTGATAGTACTAATTTTGGGAATATCTTTTGCTGCAATATTTTATAGTAAAACAGGAGAAGAAGTTAATAAGGTTACAACTGGAACTATGACAATGAGTTATAGTGAAAATACTAATGGTATTAATTTAGAGAATGCTTATCCTATGAGTGATGATATTGGAATGACTTTGAATGATGAAAATCAATATTTTGATTTTACGGTGAGTGCTACTTTAGGTGGCAATGTTATAATTAATTATGCTATTACTGCAACTAAGGAATCTGATAGTACTTTACCTGATTCATCTATTAAAGTTTATTTGACAGATATGGATAATAATGAACGTCCAGTTTTAGCACCTACTAAAATATCTGATTTATCTATTACAAATAATCATGTATCTTCTGCTCCTAATGGGCAATATTTATTAGCATCAGGTAATTTTAGTCAAACTGTATCTCATAATTATCGTTTAAGAATGTGGATATCAGATGATTATGTTGTACAAGATGAAATAATGGCTTATAAATTAAGAGTTAATGTATATGGTGCTGTTGCTGCTTAAAGTGTAGTTTTCTACACTTTTTTCTTTACCAAAAAAAATTACTGTGTTACAATTATTTTAAGATATTGGAGGAGTGCTATATGGACGATAGAAATTATAGTGAAGAGGAAATAAAAAGAGAATCTAGTGGAAAATTATTTGTAATTGTCATAGTATCTATTATTTTTATTGTTGCAGTTATTGGAATATCTGTTGCTACTTTTACTTATACTAAGGAAAAAGATAGTATTAATACTATTAGTACTGGTAATGTTTATATGAATTATACTGAAGATACTAATGGTATTAATATAACGAATGCTTATCCTATAAGTGATGAAGTGGGTAAGACTTTGACAGATACTAATTATTATTTTGATTTTTCTATTAAAGCTGAGATTTCTGGCAATGTCGTTGCTAATTATGAGATAGCTGCAGAAAAAGATGTTAGTTCAACACTTTCTAACGATGAAGTTAAATTGTATTTGGAAAAAATGATAGATAATTCTTATGAAGAAGTTATGAAACCTAAACACTTTACTCCTCTTAAAGAAAGTACAGATATAGGTACTGAAGCTGGTTCTATGTTATTATATAGTGATTCTTTTTCTAAAAGTGATACTGCTAATTATCGATTAAGAATGTGGGTAGCTGATGATGCAATATTAGATAATATTCAAAAAACTTTTGCTGTACGAGTATCTATAAAGGCTAAAATTGATCTATCTTAGTGATACTTTTTGTATTTAATGGATAAAAAGAGGGTGATAACTTGATAAAAAAAGATAATTACAAAGAGTGGTTAACTACAGCAAAAAAAGTTGTTCATTTTATTGCCACTGTTTTGATGTACTCTATATGTTTAATAATGATTATTATATTCTTAGTTTTTGTTATTAATTTTATAGATAAACAACATAATATTAAAGCTAATAATAGTAAAAAAGATTTATTTTCTGCTTACACTATAGTAAGTCCAAGTATGGTTCCAGCGATTAATGTTTTAGATGTTGTAGTTACGATGCGTGTTGATGATCCTAATGATTTAGAAAAAGGTGATATTATTACTTTTAATTCTACTGATTATAGATATTCTGGTGTTTTGGTTACACATAGAATTGTTGATATAGAAGAAACAAGTAGTGGTGAGTATCTATTTACTACTAAAGGTGATAATAATAATACTCAGGATTCTTCTAGAATAAGTTTTGATAAGATTTATGGTAGAGTTTTATTTAGAATTCCTAAAATAGGCTATATTCAATATTATCTTAGTTCAGTTTTAGGTTGGGTTGCTATTATTATAGTTCCAGCAGTTATGATCATAGGCTATGATATATTTAAATTAATAAAAACATTAAAAAATGATAATAAAGGAGAAAATAGTGAAAAAATAAAAAATGAACCTAAAAAAAGGAGGTTTAGAAGATGAAACGTTTTTTGCTTTTAGTACTTGCTGGTATAGCTTTATTTGCATTTATATTAATTACTTCTTTGATGTGGTATAAATTATTTTATAATGATTCTGCCATTACGCCAGTTAGTTCTATAGATATTTATTTAGATGATGAGAATAATACTATAGATGAGGGAGGCTTAATTCCTTTAGATGCTAATACGGCTAAGAGTTTAACACCTTATGAGTTTAAAGTTACTAATACAAGTGATAGTGATACTACTTACAATGTTTTATTAGAGGATAGTATTATAAGTGATGATGCTAATTATTCTAATAAAGAATTACTTTCAAGGAGTCAGTTAGAATATCAGTTATCATTAAATGGTGATGTAATTAAACAAGGGATGCTTACTGATATTAAGAACAATGTTTTAGATACTAGGGTTATAAATCCTAATAAAGTTAATAATTATGAATTGAGAATTTATGTTAGTGAAAAAGCGCAAACTACAGATTGGCAAAATAAATATTATCATTTTAATGTAAAAATTCAAGCGGAGGATATATGATATGAAGAATATATTATTAGAATATGCTAATATTATTGGTTATACTGTTACAGGTTTAATATTTGGCCTTTCTTTTTTCTTGTTAATTATTAATTTCTATCATATGCAGGAGTTATCTGAAACAATTTCTGTTGAAACTTATAATAATGATAATAAACAACTTATAGAACAGAAAATTAATACTATAAAAAATAATATTTCTGTTTATAGTCAAAACAGTTATACAGGAAATCTTAATATATATGGTTTAAATACTTCACAAATAAAGTTACAAGAATGTGTAAATATTATTGAAAGTGATGAGATGATGAGTTATTTTTCTAAAAGTAATATAGGTATTAGGGATGTTTATGATTTTACAGGTGATTTTAGAAATAATGTATTAAATGATTGTCTTGTAATGCAAATAAAATCAATGTTTAATACTGATACTATAGCGACTCTTCCAAATTATAATATTATAAAGCCATATGTAGATCTTAATGTTAATAACTTAGTGCAATCTGTTGGTTATGTACAATCTAATATAGAAAATTCTGATCATTACTATTATACTACTAATGTTAATAAATCTAATTTCTTTGATTTGACTAATGATAGTTATTTAGAAATAGTAAATAATTATCAGCAGACTCTTGATTTGTTAGTTGAAATTTCTAATTGGTATAGAACTGTTGTGGTAGGAGGCTAAAAATGAAGAAAATATTTAATTATTTGTTTTATGGTTTGAAATACTTGCTTTTAATAGCAGCTTTTGCTATCAGTTTATTTATTATGATGAGAATGAATATTAGACTAGAAAAGAGTTTTACTTCCATTATTCCTGAGTTGATACCTTTTTTACTTCTTTTGATAATATTTGTTATTAATATTATTTTAAGTCAAAAACAAGTCACTAATAATCTATTTTATAATATTACTTGTTGTTTAGTATTATCTACAATCTTATTTGTAGGATATAGAGCTATTTTTGATAAAAATATGGTTTTGAATGAAAAATATGGTTATGGAATTGATTTTAACTTTTTTGATAATTTTATTTCATATATTAAAATTATGTTATATGGTTTAATTATTGGTAATATATTTTTTATGTTTAAAGAAAGAGAAGAGTCTAGACAAAAGAAAGTTTAGACTTTTTCTTTTCTTCTGATATAATATATATGTATTTTGAAATGAGTTGGTAATATGAATGATTTTAAGTTTAAGAAAAAATATGGACAAAATTTTTTACAGAATAAAGATACTATTAAACGGATTGCTACTTTAGGTGGTGTTAATGATGATTCATTAATTATAGAAGTAGGTCCTGGTAGTGGTAATTTGACTGTTGTTCTTGCTGATTTATATAATAGTAGTAATATACTTTGTTATGAAATAGATAATAGTTTGGAAGATTCTCTTAGTGTTAGACTTAAGAATTATACAAATGTAAGAGTTTTATTTTGTGACTTTTTAAGTTCTGATATTGTTAGTGATGTTAGTAGTTATAGTTATAATAAGCTTTATTTTATTAGTAATGTTCCATACTATATAACAACACCAATTTTATTTAAATTAATTAATAGTGGTTTGCCTTTTGAAAAAATAGTTATGATGGTTCAAAAAGAAGTAGGTGATAGGTTTTGTAGTTTACCATCTAATCGTGACTATAATGCTCTTACAGTGATTTTGAATTATTATTTTAAAATTAAAAAAGAATTTATAGTCTCTAGAAATCAATTTTATCCTCGTCCTAATGTAGATAGTGTTGTTGTTTCTTTTGAAAATAAGGGTGAAAAAGAAAACCTGAAAGATAAAAATTTTTTTATTAAATTAGTTCATGATAGTTTTAAATTTAAAAGAAAAACGTTACGAAATAATTTGAAAAACTACGATTTAGATAAGATAGGACAAGTTTTAAAAAAATATGGCTTTGATTTAAATGTTAGAGCGGAGGCTTTGGATTATAAAATATTTGTAGAAATTGCTAATATTTTGATGTAAACATAATTATTTAAATTAAACATATAATTTAATGGGTGAATTGTATGTTAAAAATAGGCGATTTTGTTACTAGGAAATCTTATAATAATGATCTTTTATTCGTTATTGTGGATATAGTTTCTGATGTTGCATATTTAAAAGGAATAAATGTTAGACTTTATGCTGATAGTTACTTGGATGATTTAGTGTTGGTTGATGATGTAGTGGATGATAGTTTCTCTGTTTCTGATAGAAAAGAAGCGCTAAAGATTAAAGATATGGTAACTTTAAATAGAAATGAGTATTTTTATTTACCTGGCAAAATATTACAAATTGATGGAGATAGAGATTATTTAAAGCGATGTATAGATTTTTATAAAGAATTGCATCTTGAAGCATATGGAGTTAGTCTAGACGAGGATGAGTTTGATAAAAAGATAATTGATTGTCTTGAAGAGTATAAGCCTGATATTTTAGTAATAACGGGACATGACTCTTTAAAAAAAGATAAAGATAAAAATAAGATAGAAAATTATCAAAATTCTTCAAATTTTGTAAAAGCTGTTTTAAAAGCTAGAGAATATGAAAGAAATCAAGATAAATTAATTATAATAGCAGGAGCTTGTCAATCGTTTTATGAGGATTTAATTAAAGCTGGAGCTAATTTTGCTTCAAGTCCAAAAAGAATTAATATTCATGCTTTAGATCCTGCTATTATTGCAAGTACAGTAGCTTTTTCTCCTAAGAATAAAGAAATTGATTTAATATCTTTGTTATCTAAAACTCACTATGGTAGTGATGGTATTGGTGGTATTATTACTAATGGTATTATGTATGTGGGGTATCCAAGATGAATATAGATAAAGTAAGAGAAGAAGTTAAATTAAAAGAAGGAGAGGTACTACATTTTAAATTTAATGGTAGCAGAAATCAAATAGTAGAATTTGATGGGAGAATTGTTGGTACTTATCCTGCTATATTTGTTGTGAGAACTGTTAAAGATAATAATATTAAATCTTTTTCTTATAGTGATTTAGTTACTTCTAGTTTAGAAATAATTAAATAAAAAGCACTTGCAAAAGTTTTCTACTTATTATAGAATTATATTATAAAGTGTTAAGCTTTAAAAGGAGGAAACATATGAAAATTACATCTGTAAATGTACAAAAAGTAGAAAAAGAAGGAAGTCGTATGAAAGGTAAAGCATCTGTTTTACTTGATGATGCTTTTGTTGTACGTGATATTAGAATTATTGAAGGAGATAAAGGATTGTTTATTGCTATGCCTAGTAAGAAGAAACAATCTGGTGGTTATCGTGATATAGCTCATCCTATTAATCAAGAGGTTAGAGCAATGTTTGAAAAAGCGATCATTGATGCATATAATAAACTTGATGATGAAGATAAAAAAGAAGAAGAGTAGCTTTTAAAGAAGATAACTCTTCTTTTTTCATAATTTCTTTTTTTTAGCATATTATTTATTGGGTGATAATATGGAAACAAAGGAAGCAATTATTAATAATTATAATCATAGCATTACTATAACAGAAAGAAAGAATTTACTTATTACAGGGGTAAAAAAAATAGAGAATTTCGATAGTGAAGAATTTTTGCTAGAGACTGTTATGGGGTTTTTAGTAGTTAAAGGAGAAGATTTAGAGCTTGTTAAATTAGATACTTTAGCAGGTAATGTTTCTATTAAAGGGTTAATTAAAGGCTTTTCTTATATGGATGATAATAATAAAAAAACTAAAGATAATAATAGCGTTTTTAATCGTTTGTTTAAATAATGTCTTTAAATGCACAAATAATATCTTTAGTTTTTTCCTTCGTTTATGGTATTTTTTTAGCTTTCAGTTATAATTTTAATTATAATCTACTATTTAATAAAACAAAAATTTTTAAAGTTTTTTTTAATATTCTTTTAGTTTTTGATTTAGTATTAATTTATTTTCTTTTAATAAAAAAAATAAATGGGGGTATTATTCATCCATATTTCTATATTTTAATAGTTATAGGGTTCATTCTTAATTTTAATTTCAGTAAAAGATTACGAAAGTTTTTTAAAATTAAAGAGAAAACTGTGACTAAAAGTGTAAAAAAAGACTAGATTGCATTGCACTAGTCTTTTTTGAAGTCTATAATATATGTTAGGAAAGTGGGTGTTTATATGAATAAAAAAAGAAAGAAAAAGAAAAAATTAGGACCTTTTTTATTACTTAGTCTTTCATTTGTTATTATTGTATTTACCACTTTTACTATTTTTAAATATTGGACAGAAATTTATAATAAATATCAAGAAAAAGGTGAGTTAAAAAAAGAATTAGCTTCTTTAAAAGATAAAGAAGAAGAACTTAAAGTAGATGTTAATAAATTGCAAGATTCTGATTATATTGCACGTTATGCTAGAGAAAAATATTATTACTCTAAAGATGGAGAGTTAATTCTAAAAATACCTGAAGATGATAAAGAGGAAAGTGATAGTAAGTAATGAATATTGAAAGTTTGTATAAAGATATTAAGATTAAAGATGGGGACTTCTTAGTTTTTGCTTGTAGTTATGGTCCTGATTCGATGGCTTTATTTAATAGTTTGTTAGAACTTAGAAAAAAATATGATATTAGATTAGTTTGTGCTCATGTTAATCATGATAAAAGACGTGAGAGTGCTAAAGAAAAAGAAGATTTAGAGGCATTTTGTAAAGAAAATAATGTAATCTTTGAATATATGAAAATAGATAGATATGGTGATGATAACTTTCATAATGAAGCGAGAAATATTAGGTATCAGTTCTTTGATGAAGTAGTTAAGAAATATAATGCTAAATATCTTTTAACTGCTCATCATGGTGATGACTTGATGGAAACAATTCTTATGAGAATTGCTAGAGGTTCTACTTTAAGAGGGTATAGTGGCTTTAGAAAGTTGGTAAAAATGGATGGATACTACATTTATCGCCCTTTTATAGGCTTAACTAAGAGTGAGCTTTTAGATTATTGTCATAAGAATAAAATACCTTATGCTATTGATAAAAGTAACTTTAGTGATGTTTATACAAGAAATAGATATCGTAAGGAAGTTTTACCATTCTTAAA
Source organism: uncultured Bacilli bacterium (assembly GCA_944373065.1). Classification (GTDB taxonomy): domain Bacteria; phylum Bacillota_I; class Bacilli_A; order RF39; family UBA660; genus Onthousia. Next base: position 4,065 of record CALWAJ010000036.1, on the reverse strand, counting down.
AAGTGAAGATAAAGATATCCATAAGAAATATTTAAAGTTTAGTAATGTGTTAAGCCAAGCGGATGACTTTATTGAAGAGGAAGCTAGTAAAGCGATTAGTAAAGTTATTAAAGATAATAAATTATATATAGATAAATATTTAGAGATTAATAAATTCTTAAAGAGAATTATTTTAGAGAGGTTTATATCTAGTTTTTATCAGGATGATTTAATTTTAATAAATGATAAACATCTAGATTTAATAGAAAGTCTTATTAATAGTAAGCGAAGTAATGCTAAGGTTAATCTTCCTAATGATGTTGAAGTAGTAAAAAGTTATAATACTTTATCTATTAGAAGAAATCCTAATTTACTTAGTAGTTATGAAATAGAAGTTAGTAGAGAAGTAATACTTCCTAATGGGCATAAGTTAGAATTATTAGATTCTGTTAAAGGTAACAGTAATAACATTATAAAACTTTCTAGTAAAGATGTAACATTGCCTTTAATTGTTAGAACTAGAAAGCTTGGAGATGTTATGGCTATTAAGGGAGGAGGACATAAAAAAATAAAAGATATTTTTATAGATAGTAAGATTCCTCTTGCTGATAGAGACTTATGGCCTATAGTAGTTGATAGTCATGGAAGAATAGTTTTTGTTCCAGGATTAAAAAAATCTAAATTTGATAAGACTAATAGTGAATTTTATGATATAATACTGAGATATGAATAGAAAAAGGAGAGATTTCCAATGAATGTTAATAAAAAAGTTGTAAAAAAAGGTTTACTTCCATATGTCTTTTTACTTCTAGTAATGCTTGGAGTAATTTACTTTGTTAGTGTTGCTAATCAAAAAGTTAATGTTTTAACTTATGATGAGTTTATGAATGATTTAGAGGATAAGGAAGTAAGTGAGATTACTGTAACACCTCGTGATAGAGCGAAGATTTATGAGATTACTGGTAAATTAGATGGCTATAAAGAAAATGAAAGTTTCTTTGTTAGAGTTCCATTATCTGACCAAGTAATGAAAAAGTTAGTGGAAGCGAGTGAAGCGGATGACTTTGAGTTTACTAGTGTAGCTGATCCAGAGTCTAGTACTATTTTACTTGTAATAGTTAATATTTTACCTATTGCTTTACTTGCCTTTATTTGTTTTTGGTTTTTAACTAAACAAATGGGTGGGGGTAAGAATTCTCTTGATTTTGGTAAGAGTAAAGCTAAGTTAAGTAGTGATAAAAATAAAGTTACTTTTAAAGATGTAGCTGGACTTAATGAAGAGAAAGAAGAAGTTAAAGAGTTAATTGATTTCTTAAAGAATCCTAAAAAATTCCAAAAGTTAGGAGCAAGAATTCCTAAAGGTGTACTTTTATATGGTCCTCCAGGAACTGGTAAAACATTACTTGCCCGTGCAGTAGCAGGAGAAGCGAATGTTCCATTCTATTATATTAGTGGATCTGACTTTGTTGAATTATTCGTAGGTGTTGGTGCAAGTCGTGTTCGTGATATGTTCCAACAAGCGAAAAGAACTGCTCCATGTCTTATCTTTATAGATGAGATTGATGCTGTAGGTAGGCAAAGAGGTACAGGAATTGGTGGTGGACATGATGAAAGAGAACAAACATTAAACCAATTACTTACTGAGATGGATGGATTTGGTGAAAATGAAGGTATCATTATTATTGCTGCTACTAATAGACCTGATGTATTAGATCCAGCCTTACTTCGTCCAGGACGTTTTGATAGGCAAGTTGTTGTTAATTTACCTGATGTAAAGGGACGTGAAGAGATACTTAAAGTACATGCTAGAAATAAAGTATTAGCGCCTGGTGTTAATATTCCAGCTTTAGCTAAGAGAACTCCAGGATATTCTGGTGCTGATCTTGAAAACTTACTTAATGAGGCTGCGCTTCTTGCTGTTAGACGTAATAAAGATGCTATTACGATGAGTGAAATAGATGAAGCAAGTGACAGAGTACTAATGGGACCTGCTAAGACTAGTGCTAAAAGAAGTGAAGCTGACCGTAAGTTAGTTGCATATCATGAGTCAGGTCATGCTGTTGTTGGTATTAAATTAAATGGAGCTAGTGATGTTCAAAAGGTTACTATTATTCCGCGTGGTTCTGCAGGTGGATATAATATGATGATTCCTAGTGAAGAGAAGATTTGTAAGACTAAAACTGATTTACTTGAAGAAATTACAGGTTTACTTGCAGGACGTGTTAGCGAAGAGGTTGTCTTTGGAGAAGTTACAACAGGGGCACAAAATGACTTTGAGAAAGCTACTAAGATAGCAAGGGCAATGGTTACTGAATATGGTATGAGTGATTTAGGACCTATGCAATTAGAAGAAAGAGAAGGTAGTGCTTTCTTAGGTAGGGATTATGCTAAGAGTAGAAACTTTTCTAATGAAGTAGCTCATGAAATAGATCAAGAAATGAGAAAGATTATCGATAAGTGCTATGATGAAGCAACTAAGATAATTAAAGAAAATAGGGATTTACTTGATTTACTTGCTAAAACATTATTAGAGTATGAGACATTGACTAAAGAGCAAATTGATTACTTAGTAGAACATGGAGAGATGCCTCCAGAAGAAGAGGAAACTAACTATGAGAGAATGAGTTTAACTAAGTTAAAAGAACTTGCTAAAGAAAAAGGAGTTAAAGGATACTCTAAGATGAATAAAGCTGAACTAATAAAAGAACTTGAAAAATAGTTCTTTTTTCTGTATTATAAAGTCAGTTATCCACAATACTGTGGAAAAAGATGGAGGAAGTTGTTATGAAAGCTAAGAAAGCAGTTGAAAAAGAAATAGGAGAATTTAGAAAGTTTATTAGTAGAGGTGCTGTTTTAGATATGGCTATTGGTGTTATTATTGGTGGTGCTTTTTCTAAAATAGTTAGTAGTTTAGTTGATGATATATTTATGCCTTTACTTGGGGTTGTATTAGGAGGACTTGACTTTAGTGGCTTATCTATTAAAATAGGAGATGCTTCTATTATGTATGGCTCTTTTATACAGAGTATTGTTGACTTTTTAATCATTGCTATTTGTATATTTGTAATGGTTAAGATAGTTACTAATATTAGAGATAGAGCAGATAAGAAGTTAGGAATTGAACATAAAAAAGAAGAGAAGAAAAAGGATGAACAAGTGGTGTTACTTGAAGAGATTAGAGATTTGTTAAAAGATAATAAGAAAGTTGGAGGAAAAAGATAATGAAATTATATGAATTTAGTGATGAAGGAAAGAAAATATTAGTTTATGAATTAGAAGCAATAAAAGAAGAGGTAAAAAAATATAAAGAAGAACATTTAAGAAGAAGATTTTATGATTTAGAAACTGTTGATAAAGATTTAATTGACTGTTTGTTAAATGGGGGGATAATAGATGAGTGGAGACTAAGAAGTAAAAATAAATATTTGCGTGCTGATTTAATAACTAGTAGTAGTGAAACTGAATATCAAAAAGCAGTTAGAGATAATCTGTTAAGAAAATATTATAATAGTGAATGTTTAGATTTTAATATAACACAGGTAAATACGACTAATGATAAATTAGATGTATATAGTCCATATGCATTGTTACCACTTGATAATTATGAAAGAGTTTATTCTCATACTGATGATATTACTTGGTATAGATTTCCTAATATATTAGTTTTGCATAACAAAGATTTGGTGGGTTTGCATTTGTTAGAACAAGGTAATTATAAAGATGTTGTTTTAGATACTATACTTAGTAAAGAAATACCATTTAATCTTTTTGATTTATCTTTAAAGATGATGCTTCCTAATAAATTAGATGATGATACAATTGCTGATATACTAGGTTTTGATAACGAAGAGTATATATATGAGTCTTCAAAAGTATTAACTTTATATCGTAATAGTGTAAAAAATAGTATCTAATTTGTAAAAAAAAGCACTTGTATCAAAAGTGCTTTTAGTATATAATATGTCTAAGGGAACTTCAATCGTTGAGTGTCTACCTCTAATCTTTGGAGAGGAGGTTTGATAGATATGAATAAACGTATCTTTGTATTAAAAGTACTTAGGCATATTTCTATCATTTTATCTCTAG
>CALWAJ010000035.1 GCA_944373065.1 uncultured Bacilli bacterium | reverse complement strand
GTCTTAAGATAATCTTTTTCACCACCATTATATACATAAATAGTCGCTTCACTTCCTGCAAAACCAACATCAGCATCACCTGCAAGTACTGCTGCACTTACTTTATCTGCCCCATTGGCAAGACTAAGTTCAATATCAATTTCCACATCTTCAAAATAACCTTTTTCAATCGCTACATACATAGGAGCATAGAAAATAGAATGGGCAACTTCAGCAAGTCTTACAGTTTCTAACTCATCACCATCTTTCTTATCATTTCTCTTAAAGTTAAATAATACAGCGCAAGCTACCAAGAAAATAACTAAAATAACACCAATATAAACAATTGTTTTTTTCAAACTAAAATCCTCCTTTCAGTTCAAAGTATTATATGTAATTAATCTATATTGGCTACATTATATACGAGTTTTCGTAAACTTAACTTAAAAGCTTGTTTTTTTTAAATTATTCTTTATAATAAATGTAACTGGAGGTTAATATGAATATACAAGTACTAAATGAACTTATGAGATTAAATGGTATTACAAGTTATCTTCATCTATCAAAGGAAATCCATATACCTTATACAACTCTATTAGATTTAGTAAGAGGCAAAGGAGAAAGACTTAGTAATATTAAAATAATCGCTGACTTTTTTGGAGTAAAGATGTCTTATTTAATAGATGAGCCTAGAAAGATAGTTACTATTAATGAAAAAAATAATATAAAGATAGAAAAAGAAACAGGTTATAACAATGTACTATCCAATTTACTTTCTAATTAAAACTATGTTAAAATAATAATGGATGGTGATTAATATGAGCTTTTTCAGTAAATTAAAAGATAAATTTATCAAAAAAGAAGAAACAAATACTAAAGAAGAAAAAGAAAGTATAGAAATATATGACAAAGGCCTAACTAAAAGTCGCAGTACCTTTTCATCAAGACTTTTAGACTTAACTAGACGCTATAGTAAAATTGATGAAGAATATTTTGAAGAACTAGAAGAAATTCTAATTAATGCTGATATTGGTGTTAATACTGTTATGAATTTTATGGATAAATTAAGAAAAAGAGTAAAAGATGAGAAAATAACAGATCCCAACTTTTTAAAAGAAGTAATAGTAGATGAATTATTTATCATCTATGTAGGTGGAGCTTTGTTATCAACTAATTTAAATAGAAATGAAACTAATCCGACAGTCTATCTATTTGTAGGTGTTAATGGAGTAGGTAAGACTACAACAATCGCTAAACTTGCTCTAAAAGAAAAAGAAAAAAATAGAAAAGTTCTCTTAATAGCAGGTGATACCTTTAGAGCAGGAGCGACTAAACAGTTACAAGAATGGGCTGAGAGAATAGGAGTAGATTTCTATGGTAAAAGTGAAGGAGTAGATCCTGCTAGTGTTATCTATGAAGGATTAGAGTATGCCATAAATAATGATATAGATACTGTTCTAATCGATACTGCTGGAAGACTTCAAAATAAAACTAATTTAATGATGGAACTTGAAAAAATTAATAGAGTTATAAAAAAGATAATAGATAGACCACCTGATGAAACCTTACTTGTGATAGATGCCACTACTGGACAAAATGGTATAAGCCAAGCGAAAGCATTTAAGGAAATAACAGACCTTACAGGAATTATTCTAACTAAACTAGATGGTACTGCTAAAGGTGGAATAGTTCTAGCGATAAAAGAAGAAGTAAACCTACCTGTTAAATATATAGGACTAGGAGAAACTGCCAAAGACTTACAAGAATTTGATATCGAAAAATATATTTATAGTCTCTTTAAAGACTTCATGGAGGAAGAAAATGAGTAAAAGTGTTACAAAGTTAAATCCCAAAGCTAAACAACAACAAGAGAAGAGTTTTCTTCATTTGAAAATACTAATAGTAATTCAATTTATTTTAACAATATCTGTAATAATATTAGGAATAGTTACTATTATAAATCCTAAATTAATTTATATATTTGAAATAGTTCTAGGAAGTACCCTATTAATTATGGGATTAAATAATTACTTAATATATAAAAGAAAAAATTTAACTTTGCTATATGCAATTATTGGATTAGGTTCTATTATTTTAGCTATCTTAAAATTAATTGGACTATAAAATGGAAGAATTAGTTTATTATACAATGCTCTATGATATTTATGGTAATCTTTTAACAGAAAAACAAAGAGCATATTTTGAAGAATATTATTTTAATAATTTATCATTAAGTGAACTAGCATCTATTTATAATATAAGTAGAAATGCTATACATAGACAATTAAAAGAAACAATAAAAAGGCTAGAAAATTATGAATCAATCTTAAAGTTAGCAAAGAAGAATAAAATATTAGAAAATATAATAAATAATGTAAGTGACGAGGAGCTTAAACGTAAATTACAAGAAGTAATTTCTCTTTAGCTCTTGTCACTTTTTGTATTTAAAGGTATAATTTATCTATAAGATAAAGGAGATAAAGATATGTTTGACAAAATAATTTATATAAGTGATCAAAGTGCTAATATTAAATTAAAAGAAGATGCTGAAGTAGCAATTAATTTAATGAACCTACATCTAATATTTGAAGATAAGGATAAAACTATTTTAGGAGAAGTAGATGACCTATCAGATGGTGTTGTAAAAGCTAGATTCCTAGGAGAAATAGCAAATGGTAAATTAATAGGTGGTGTCTTAAGGAAACCTTCTCTTGATGCTAAGATAAGAGTAATTAAACAAGAAGAAATACCTCTAATAACAGGAGAAGATAAAACAGGATATATGCCATTTGGAGTAAGCCCTTACTATAATGATTTTCCTGTTTACTTAGATGTTAATAACTTCTTTAGTAATCACTTTGCTATCTTTGGTAACAGTGGTAGTGGTAAATCTTGTGGTATTTCAAGAATCATGCAAAACATGTTTGAAGATGAAAGATTATTTCCATATAAGTCAAATATTCTTTTATTTGATTCATCTGGAGAATATTACAATGCTTTTAAAGACCTAAGTAAAATAAATCCAAATTACAATTATCGTTTTATTACTACTAATGAAACAGAAGGAAAAGGTGAACCTTTAAGACTACCTATATTCTTACTTAATGAAGCAGACCTTACTCTTCTTTTACAAGCGACAGAACATTCACAATTACCAATTATAGAAAGAATGTTAAAACTAGCACGTATTTTTGCAAGTACAGATGTAGATGCTACTAAGTATAAAAATCACTTAATCGCTAAAGCAATCATGACAATTCTTTATACTAATGCAACTGCCCCTAATAAAAGAAATGAAGTATTTTCAATTTTAAATAGCTGTTCAACAGAACAATTCAATTTAGAAGCTCCAGTTCAAGGAATAGGATATGTTAGAAAATTTAGAGAATGCTTTCTAATAGATTCCCATGGACAATTTTCAGAAAGTGTTCTATTAACAGAATATGTTTCAAGTTTTATAAATGATGATTATGATAATTATGAACCAAATAAGAAATGTTATTATACCTTAGAAGATTTAGAGAAAGCTTTAAACTTTACTTTAATTAGTGAAGGATGGCTACGTAATGAAAATACTTATGGTGATTCTGTTACTTTAAAGGTTAGATTACATTCTCTTATTACTTCAACAAACGCTAACTTCTTTAAATGGGAGAAAGGTACTTATATATCTCTTGAAAGTTACCTATCAGACTTAATGATTAGTAATGGTAAAAAATATCAATTAGTAAATATTAACTTAGATGATGTTGATGATGATTTCGCTAAAGTTATAACAAAAATATACTCAAGACTTTTATTTGAATTTACTAAAGGATTAAAAGAAAGAGCAAGTATTCCTTTCCATATCTTTGTAGAAGAAGCACATAGATATATTCAAAACGATAGAGATAGATTCTTATTAGGATATAATATCTTTGAACGTATCGCTAAAGAGGGACGTAAATATGGACTTATATTAGGATTAATTACCCAAAGACCAGTAGAAATGTCAGATACAGTAATATCACAATGTTCAAACTTCTTAATCTTTAAGATGAATCACCCAACGGATGTTGATTACATTAAGAAAATGGTACCTAATATTTCTGATGAAATAGTTGATAAACAAAAGAGCTTACAATCTGGTACTTGTCTTGCCTTTGGTAGTGCCTTTAAGATTCCATTAATTGTTAAGTTAAAGATGCCTAATCCAATGCCAATGAGTGGTAACTGTGATGTAGTTAGAATTTGGGATGGACATGGAGGATATGTTAAAGAAGAGCCAAAGCAAGAGACTGTTCAAACACCTTCAAATGTTTCAGTTCCAAGCAATACAAATGTAACTCAAGAAAGTCCAGTTCCAACTAATAATATAGGACAGCCAAATATAAATGTAGTAAATCAAGTTAATGGATTAGAAAGCAGTATAAATAGTGTTAATCAAACTCCAACAAGTTTTGGAATTCCTGAACAACCTATTATAAATAATATAAATGAAGTTAATCAAAATAATAGCATGCCTCAAGGTTTAAATGAAATAGATAATAAAATTAATGAGGTTGTAAATAATAATCAAAATGAAATGCCAAAACAAGAAGAACAACCTAAAACAACATTTAATATAGGAGAACAGCAAGGACCTCAACCTGTTAGTAATCCAATATTAGATGCTTTAAATAGCAGTACATTAATGAATAATAATGGACCTATTAGTCCAATACCAGAAATAGATATAAATAATCCAAATGATACAATATAAAAAAGAAAGAAGGTAAAAAATATGAGAAAGATTTGTTTACAATTTGTTACCTGAGGGGGGCAGTTTAGTAAGAATTTAAGTAAAATATTTACTTTCTTTCATTATGATATAAGAGCAGGATAAGAATATTCTGTTCTTTTTAATGCGTAGAAAAAAATAATGAAGGAGGAGTAAAAATGGTAAAGACAAAGAAAGAAGTAGTAATATTAGTATTAATGATAGTATTAATAATAGCAGTGTTAGGAGTATCATATGCAGCCTTTAAATTTACAGGAGAAGGAACTAAGTTAAATACAATAACAACAGGTTCTATTACAATGAGTTATGAAGAAAGTAGTAATACTATTAGTTTAAACGGAGCTTTGCCTACAACAGATGAGACAGGCAAAGTAAGATTAAATGAAGGAGAATACTTTGATTTTACAGTAAGTAGTGCTATTACAGGAGATGTAAATATAAACTATGAAATAAGTGCTAAAGAAGTAGGAGAAGGTACAATAGATGGCTCTAATATAAAGTTATATCTAACAAGATTAACAGAAGATGGTGAAGAAGAAATAATGACACCTAGAGTATATAGTGAAGAGAGTACTACTAATAGTTATACAGGACGTCCATCAGGAGAAATGAGTTTATATACAAGTAGTATGAGTAGTAGTGAAAGTAATAGATATAGACTTAGAATGTATGTAGATGAAGATTATAATCCTCAAGGGGATGGAGGAGGATTGACTTTTTCAGTACAAATTAATGTTTATGGAAAAGATGGTTTATCCATGGAAGATAGAATGATGATGGCATATGATTCCAGTAATCCTAGTGATTTTCATTCATCAGAATATAAAAGTAAAATAACAAGTATTGTAACTAAAGGAGATACTGTTATTCCAGAAGGAGTAATAGAGAGTTGGGACATATCAGAGAAACAAAATAGAAGTGTAATAGCATATATAGAAGATGATGGAACAGGCTCAGGAACATATAAAGTAACAATAGGTGGAGAAGGTAATATAATTGCTAACTATAATATGATTGGTTATTTTATGCTGTTTAGTAATGTTAAGGAAATAGATTTAAGTTATTTAGATACTAGTTTAGTAAATGATATGAAGTCAATGTTTCAAGGATGTACATCATTAGTTAAACTAGATTTAAGAAATTTTGATACCTCGAATGTTACTAGCATGTCTAACCTTTTTTACAGATGTTTAAAATTAACTGATTTAAATATAAGTAGTTTTAATACATCTAAAGTAACGGATATGGCAATGATGTTTATGGGGTGTAGCTCTTTAACAGAGTTAGATTTAAGAAATTTTGATACCTCGAATGTCACTACAATGGATTCGATGTTTTGTCGTGATTTATTAACAGGTAATCCTATGTCTTTGAAAAAAATTGTTTTTGTAGAAAATTTTGATACCTCAAATGTAACAAGAATGGGTTATATGTTCCAAGGATGTAGCTCTTTAACAGAGTTAGATTTGAGTAATTTTAATACATCAAATGTCATTGATATGAGTGCAATGTTTTATGGTTGTTCATCACTTACTGAATTGAATTTAAGTAGTTTCAATACCTTAAACGTTACTAATATGTCTCAGATGTTTCAAAGATGCAGTAGTTTAAGATATCTTGACTTAACAAATTTTGATACTTCTAAAGTAACGTATTATTTAACAATGTTTAATGATATACCTAACATAACAGAAATATTAGTAACAAGAGATACTTGGACTATACCAAGTTCTACTATTGCAAATAGTGGTGTAACTGACTTCACTTATGTATAAAAGTAAAAGTACTTTATTGTAAAAGTGCTTTTTCTTGTGGTATAATTTAAAATAGAAGAAAGGGTTGATAGTATGAAATATAAATCATTATTGAAAAATACAAAATTACTAGCAATCCTTAATTATTTTCTTACAAATAAAGAAGATATTACTTATAATCAATATTCACTTTTAATCGCTATGGACTTAGTTATTAAATATCAAATAATAATAACTGATGATAACTATGATAATTACTTTTTAGATAATTTAGAAATTATTAGTAAAAACTATACTTCTCATCAGGACTTAATAATAAAAGGTAATAGATTATTAGTAGATTTAGTCTCTAAAAAGATAAAAGTATCTACTAATAACTCTTCTGATAAAAAACAGATACTTAAATATATCTATAATAAATACATAGTTGATGGCTATTGTTTTCATAGCTTCCCCTCTATCTATAAAGATGAAGTAGAAGAAAATGGTCTTTCTACTGAAATAGATATCAAAGAACAAAATGACTTAAAGAAAATAAATTATATCTTCAATAATCATAATTATACTAATATAATTACTAGAGATTTAAATTGCAAAACTAAACCTATATATATAACAGATTCACCTGCTATGGCCTATTTCTATGCATTTAGAAGTCCAGAATATATGGCTAGTCTTACTTCTACTAGTAAATATTATGAGTATATCAAAGACTATGATAAAAATGCCTTTTATGAGAAAGATTATACTAAATGCAAATCTAATTTGACCTTACTATGTAGGCATGTTAATATGACTACAAAGGAAGAAAATACTGTCCTTAAAACTTTTGATAAAAGATGGACTAAATTAAATATGACAGAATCATTTCCGTGTATTGCTTTTATTAAAAGAAGTGATTTAGCGAAAGATTCACTTCCTGATATTGATGAAATTATTAATAGTGTAGATACAATAGATTTAGATATCTTAGTATCAAAAATTACTGATAGTAAGTATCCTATTATTAGAAGATATACTAATATTAATTCACTTGACTTATCTGTAGTTACTATGCCAAGTTATAGAGAAATAAAAAATAATAAATTTATTTCTAAAAAAACACCCCAAGTAGTACTTACTGCTAAAACAATAGAACAACCAAAAGAAGAACAAAGTGAAAGTCAAGAGTATGTTTATTCCTATAATAGTGGAGTTGCTAATACTCTAGCTATAATAGGGCTAATAATAGGTACACTAGCTCTTACTACAAGCGTTATTTTTAAAGTTATAGGAGGTTAAAAATGAAAGATATAAGAATAGTATTTATGGGGACACCTGATTTTTCTGTACCAGTTTTTAAAGCTTTAGCAGAAACTTACAATGTTGTAGCAGTTGTAACCCAACCAGATAAAAAAACAGGTAGGAAACAGATATTAACACCATCACCAATAAAGCTAGCAAGTGCTGAGTTTAATATACCTTTACTACAACCTGTAAATATAAAAGAAGAATATGAAAAAGTATTAGAATATAAACCCGACATGATTATAACCTGTGCTTATGGACAAATAATACCTAAACAACTACTAGACTATCCTAAATATAAATGTATTAATGTTCATGCCTCTTTATTACCTAAATTAAGAGGAGGCGCACCTATTCATCATGCTATTATGGATGGCTATGATAAAACAGGTATAACAATAATGTATATGGATACCAAAATGGATGCTGGAGATATAATAAGTCAAAAAGAAACAAAAATAACTAAAGAAGATACTCTAGGTACTTTACATGATAGATTAAGTGAAATGGGAAAAGACTTACTAATGGAAACCCTTCCTAATATAATAAGTGGTAATATTAACCCTATAAAACAAGATGAAAGTGAAGTTACTTATGGCTATAATATTACTAAAGAAGATGAAAAAATAGATTTTACCAAGACAAATATAGAAGTAGATAATAAAGTAAGAGCTTTAAATCCTACTCCTGGAGCCTATACAACTTTAAATGGTAAAAGACTAAAGATATATGCTCTTAGAGTAAGTGATAGATATTACTCTAGAACTACTCCAGGTACAATAGTAGGATTTGAAAAAGATGGTATTAGAGTAGTTGCAGGAACTAAAGAAGTAATATTAACAGATATAGCTTTAGAAGGTAAAAAAAGATGTTTAGTAAAAGATTATTTAAATGGTGTAGATAAAAAAGATTTGTTAGGAGTAGTATTAAAGTGAAAGAAGAAAAGCCTAAAAAGAAAAATCCTTATCTAGAAGGAATTAAAAATTTAAGTAAAAGTTCAAGAGGAAAAGCTATTCTTTTCTTTCTCTTCTACTTTATCTTTTTCTTCTTAATAATATCATTAGTAAGATCAAATTATGCTACTAATAGCAATAATTCTAATACTAAAGATAATCCAGTTAGAACAGAATATAAATTAGATAAAATAGAAAATGGCAATTATCATTTTATAAGAGAAGAGAATATCAATGGCCTACTAACTAACTTTACAGGAGATAAAAATAATAATAAAACAGAAGGAGTAATGACAGTAAATAATATATTTACTAACTATTTTATTTATGATAATATTAATCTAGTAAAGACAACAGATAAATATGAGGTAACAAGTGAATTATACCATTTCAATAATATTACAGATGATAATAATATATCTAAATTCTTAGAAAAAGCTTATCTAGTGTCTAAAACAGAGTATGAAAGTGGTAATACTTCATATAATTATGAGATAACTACAAATACTATAGACTCTATTATTAATAATACTAACCTTGATATTGCCGATATTCCTAATAAAATAACCTTAGAGACTAACGAAGAAGATGAAGTAGTTAAAATTAGTTATGATTTATCTAGTTATGCTACTTATATTAACAATGTACCTACTACAACAACTATTACTATTAATTACTCTAATTTTGGAAAGATAGATGATATAGAAATACCAGAAAGTTAAATACTAAAAGGAGTGCTTATGAACCAAGATTTAAAGATAATAAAGAAAAAATATGGCGAAGAAATGATGCACCTTTGTCGTGAATTATTTCCAACTTTACTAGAACAAGAAGGACTATTGCCAAAACTATTACTTGATAACTTTAAAGAAAGTAGATCACTAGCAAAAGATATTATAGATAATAGCTTAGAAGAAGAATTTAAAAATTATATATATAATCAAGTAGATGTTGAAAATAACTATGAAGTAGTTGTATCTAAAAGACCAGAACAATTATTAAAAGAAGCAGGATATAATCTATATGAGTGTCATAGTGAAGAAGAAGTCCAAGCGTTTAAGAAATATTATGCTCCTAGTGAAGAGCTATGTACTTTTTGGGGCAGAAGATTAAACAAGTGTTATGTGTTTTTTGCCGTAAAAGAAAATGTAAATGAAATAAAAAGAGAAAACTTTCCTAAACCCCAAAGACAAGATGAATATGGAACATCAGTAATTAGTATTCAGTTTACTAAAGATAACTCTCACACTTTATCTATTAAAAATAGATATAATCATACAGTTAATAACCCAGATTCAACCTTTGGAAATAATTTAGATAATATTATACCAGGCCTTACTAGTAGTTTTGATAAGTACTATGGATTGCATCAATCTCATTCACAAGGGATATTTGAAATTCCAGGATATGTTAGAGCGAATGATGGTAAATATTATAAATATAATTATGAAATAAATAATATATACTACTGTGAAAACAATGTCATAATAGATAATTTTGAAGTACATGAATACCCTCATGAGCAATATATAATTTTAGACTATTTTGTTTTAGATTTAAAAAACAAACAAATTACATTATATGATACCGAAAAAAAGGATTCTTTTGTTGAAAGCTTTGGCACAATAAAAAATATAAACATTGTAAATAAAAACGAGGGAAAAGTTTTAACTATCAGTACAGAATCTAATTTAGAAGAAATTATAATAACATTAGATAAACAAAATAGAATAGTTAGTTACAATAATAAAACAATCACAAATATAGGCAGTAGTTTTCTTTCTGGCAATACTTCATTAACAAGTATAGAATTACCTAATGCTATAAATATAGGCGGTTGGTTTCTTTCTCATAATACTTCATTAACAAGTATAGAATTACCTAATGCTATAAATATAGGCGATAGTTTTCTTTTTCGCAATACTTTATTAACAAGTATAGAATTACCCAATGCTATAAATATAGGTGATTGGTTTCTTCATAGTAATACTTCATTAACCAGTATAGAATTACCAAATGTTACAAGTATAGGTGAAGAGTTTCTTCGTTATAATACTTCATTAACAAGTATAGAATTACCAAATGTTACAAGTATAGGTGGAGAGTTTCTTCGTTATAATACTTCATTAACAAATGTCGAATTACCTAATGTTACAAATATAGATGAAGATTTTCTTCGTTATAATACTTCATTAACAAGTATAGAATTACCCAATGCTATAAATATAGGTGATTGGTTCCTTGCTAATAATACTTCGTTAACAAGTATAGAGTTACCGAATGCTACAAATATAGGTTATAATTTTCTTTCTAATAATACTTCATTAACAAGTATAGATTTACCGAATGCTGTTAAAATAGGCCAATACTTCTGTCAGAATGCCCATAATATACAAACAGTTAATATACCGTTAGTACCAGAGTTAGAAGAAAAATTAAAATCAAGTGGTAAACATCTATAAAATACTACGAAGGAGAGAATTTATTATGATTAAATTAATAATAGAAAATATAAATGGATATAATTATACATTAAAAGATAATGATAACAATAGATATAAAATTAATATAGAGTTTTATGATATTGACGAATTACCTAAAGTAGGAGATATAATATATGTAAATAATAAGTTATTAAATAAAATTAATAATAATGTTGTTAGTTTTGGCAAGTTAGATGGTATTTATGGTAGAAAGATAACAGATGAAAACGATGAAGATATAATATGGTTATCAATTAATGACAAAGTTATTTACTTAAAAAGATATTATGGGTAATAAAGGAGAAACTTATGAAAAAGAAAAAAGGTATCAAAAAGATTATTATTGGTATTATTATAGTATTTGTAATAATTATAGGATTAATAACTTTTATGGCAGTAAAAGAATTACAGGAAGAAGATATTTTAAAGCAAGAGATAATTAATTATAGTAATAAAGACCTAATAACTGATGATTTTAAAATAGAAGTTAAAACAACAGGAGATAGAGCATACATAGAAGAAGCAGTTAAAAAGTATTATAAGAGTCTATCAGATAGTGTTAAAGCAATAAATAGTTATTTAAATGATGAAGAATTAACTAATATATTAACTGTTAATAGTCTAAGAAATGATAGTCCAAATTATACAAAGAGTCATAATCTTATAAGTAATACTAAAAGTAAAGTAGGAAAAGAATTAGAAAATATTAAAAGTCTTTGTGAAGAAGATACTATTAAAAACTTAATAGATAAAGATAAACTTAGTGATAGTGAATATTATTATGATTTTTATCTAGATCTTATGTACACTAAAAAAGATTTAGAAACACTTAATAGTACTAAAGAAGAAATGGAAACTCTATCTAATAATTTAAATGAATTCTTAGATAAAGTAGATGAAATATTAACTTTTTTAGAAACTAATGCTAATTATATAGAATATACAGATACAAATATAAACTTTACAAATGATGCCCTATTGAACGAATATAATAATTTACTTGATGAATTAACATCCAAAGCTAATAATATGACTCAAGAAGAAAGTGATATTTAATCATTTTCTTTTTACTTTTTCATATATATCAGTTATAATATTTAAAGAAAAGAGAGTGATAACATGTTTGAAAGCTTAGGAGATAGATTACAAAATGCTCTACATAAGATAAAAGGTTATGGAAAAATAACTGAAGATAATATTGGCGATATGATGAAAGAAATACGTCTAGCCTTACTAGAAGCTGATGTTAATTATAAAGTAGTTAAAGAGTTTGTTAATAATGTTAAAGAGAAAGCTTTAGGTGAAGAAGTTAGAACTAGTATTAAACCTGGAGATTTATTTGTTAAGATTGTTAAATATGAATTAACTGAACTATTAGGTCGAGACTCTGCACCT
>CALWAJ010000034.1 GCA_944373065.1 uncultured Bacilli bacterium | reverse complement strand
TCTGTATCACCTGCTGTAAAAACTATTTCTTTACTACTTTTAGCATTTATAAAGTCTTTTACTTTATCTCTAACTTTTTCATATTCTTCACTTGCTCTTAAAGATATTTTATAATCTCCTCTATGAATATTTGCTCCATAATTATAGTAATAATCATTCATCGCTTCAACTACACATTTAGGTTTTAGAGTAGTCGCACCATTATCAAAATATATTATATCATTATTTAAAATAGGAAAATCTTCACGATTAATAATAATCACCTCCTCATTACTTTATCTAAAATATTATTAAGTACACTCTCATAATCTTTTGGAAGTTCTACCATCTTCATAAATCCATTTAAAAGAAGATTAAAAGCTTCTTTTTTACTTATTCCTTTTGTTTCTAAATAGAATAATAACTTATTATCAAATGGGCCTGTATAGGCAGAGTGATTGGCAACAGAATCAAATTCATCGATAAAGAGATTTGGTTCTATTAAACTCTTACCCTCATCTAAGTTAATTATTCTACTGGACTGATTACAAATAGAACCTATCATACCCTTTTTTATATAGCCATTAACACTAAACTTTAAGTCTCCTTTATCATAACTAATACCATGACATATAACATTACTTATAGTCTCTTTATTTTGATGATAAACATTTACTTCATTAGTTATCTTTTTATCAGTAACAGTCATATTATAAAAATCTAGTTTAGCTTTGTTATAGATATTAATATTAACAGTAATACTTTCTTCTGTAATATTATAAATAGTTGTAGAGTTTAAAATATTAAAATCAACTTTTATATTATTTTTTGTTACAAGATATAGTTTTACATTATCACTTTCAATGTTAATAGTAGTATCTTTATCTAGTTCTAGTTTAAAAGTACCTTCTTTATTAAAACAAACTGTACTATCTAATAATATATTATTCATGATTTTCACTTGACTCCACTTCATTTACCCCAGTAAAACCTGTTTTTTCTATTTGTTTGGCAAGAGTAATATCTCCTGTTTTAATTATCTTACCATCTTTCATCTCATGAACAAAGTCTGGTTTAATTAAATCTAGAATTCTACTATAGTGAGTAATAATTAAGACACTGGTATCTTGATGTTCTTTTAAATATTCATTAATGTTTTTAGCAACTACTTTTAAACTATCTACATCTAGTCCACTATCTAATTCATCTAAGATAATAAAACTAGGGGTTAAGACTTTTAGTCCTAAGACTTCATTTTTCTTTCTTTCACCACCAGATAATCCTTTATTAATAGACCTATGCATAACATCTTTTGGTAGATTTAGAGAGTCTAATTCTTTTTTCATCTTAGTAATAAAGGTATATAGATTAGTATCACTACCTCTTTCTTTTAAGGCAGTTCTTAAAGCTTCACTATTACTTACACCATCAATAATAGATGGGTCTTGCATAAGTAAATATATTCCTAGTCTTGCTATTTCATCTGTTGTTAAATCATTTAGAGTCTTTTCATTATAAGTAATAGTACCACTTTCTATAACATAATCAGGATGGTGCATTATTACTTTTGATAAAGTACTCTTACCTACGCCATTAGGTCCCATAATAGCATGTATTTCTCCATCATTTATAGTAAGAGAAAAATCTTTTAAAATCTCTTTAGCTGTATCTTTTGTTAATACACTTAACTTATCTATTTTAAACATGTTATCACCCTTTCTAATTGTATGATAAATTATATCATTAAATTGTCAATATTTGTGTTAAAATACATGCTTAGTATAACACATAATTGCTTATATTTAAAGGTTTTGATAAAATATAAAGAGGAAGGATCGTGCTTTTTATGTATAATAGGAAAATGAACAAATTAATGATAGGACAAGCTTTGCTTTTGGGACTTATTCTTATATTTTTTGGATTTATTATAGTTAGAGAAAAAGTTCCTAGTCTGAAAGCTGAAGATGAAGAAAAGGCTATTAATAGTTATTTTAATGATAATTATAATAAGTTAGACGTATCTAAAGGCGATTTAAAATATAACAAAGATGATAATAGTTATAGTATTACTTACTATGATAAAGATTATGAAGAGCTAAACTTTACTATTAAATCTATTAATAATAAGATTACTGATAATTATAAAGATAATTTTGTGAAAGGTAAAAGTATTATAGAAAGATGTGAAAAGCTTGTATTAGAAAAATATAATGAAGCCTTTAAAAATACTAATTATAAAGATATAAAAATAGAGTTTAAAACTTTAGATAAATATAGTGATGAGGAGAAGAAAGATATTCTTGAGAAAAATATCTATAATACCGGTTATTATTCTGTTAGTTATTATGTTAAAGTTGATAGTTTGGATGAAGTTTATCTTAATAACTTAATTAATAGTTTTAATACTATTGCTGAAGAATTTGGATTAATTACAAATAGTTATAGTGTTACTTTTGATAATAATGGTATAATAAAGATAGTTAAAGGAGGAAATTTTGATGAATGATTGTTTGTTTTGTAAAATAATTAAAGGAGAAGTACCATCTTATAAAGTATATGAAGATGATAAAGTGTTAGCATTTTTAGATGTTAATCCTAATAGTGATGGTCATACTTTAGTAATACCAAAAGAGCATTATGAGAATTTATTTACTACACCTAATGAAGTTATTACTTATATGATTGATACTATTAAGACAAAGATTTATCCTATCTTAAAGGATAAACTTAATATTGATGGTTTAACTATTTGTCAAAATAATTATTATGGGCAAGATATTAAGCACTATCATATTCATTTAATACCAAGATATAATAGTGATAAATTTAAATGTACTTTTGATAGTAGCGTAGTTAGTGATGTTAAAGATGTATATGAAAAATTAAAAAATGAGTAGAGGTTTTCTTTACTCATTTTATTAATCTATATTTAATTAATCTTTCTAACTCCCCTTTAATTATCTCTTTAGCTTTTTCCTCTTTATACCAAGTATCTTTAGGTACTAAAGTAGCATAACTTGGTACTAGATAATAGTTTATATTAGTAATTTTTTTCTTTTGTAATTCTTTTTCTAAAGTTAGTTTTACTCTTAGTAAGTGTTGTGAACTACTGATTATTATAATGTTATGATACTTACCTTTTATTAGTTTTAGAGAATTTATAATATTTTCTTTAGTATTATGACTAATAGACTCTAATATTAAATCATCTTTAGTAAGACCATGAGTTATAGCATAGATATAATACTTCTCATACTCATACATTCTATCCTTTGATAAGTAGTTAGCACCACTTATTAATATTTTTAAATGATATTTCTTGGCTAGTTCTACTGCTTTTTCTATTCTTTTAATGGAACTACTAGCTAGAACTAAAATTAAGTCAGGAGAAGTTATTTTATCATGAAAATTGAACATTAAACTATTAATTTCCCTTATATCATCTTTAGTTAAGTTATCATTATTTAATTTAGTTATAAGATATTTTATTTTTAATTTCATTATTCATCACTCATTAAAAAATCAATAATATTAACTACTTCTATACCTTCTATTTGTTTATTCTTAACATTATCCATTGTTAATATGACTTTCTTATAATTATCATTGATAGCAAGTAAAGATTTCTTTTCTCTTTCTTCTACTTTTTCATCTAAAATACTTCTTGATACTTGGTAATATACTCTTTCATTAGTTTTAATAGCAATAAAGTCAATTTCAATATTATCATACTTTCCTACATATACCTCATATCCTCTTCTTAATAATTCTATATAAACTAAGTTTTCATAACTACTACCACTATCATACGAGGAGGTTCCATCTATTACATTTTTTAAACCATTATCAACGAAATAGTATTTACCTTGTGTCTTTAATAGTTGTTTTCCTTTCAATTCAAATCTAGGTACTCTATAGATAAAATAAGCATTCTCTAACATTTTTAAATAAGAATCTACTGTTTCATTACTAATAGAACTACCATTTTTTTTCATAAATTCGGCAATAGAATTAGGAGTTGTTAAATTTCCTATAACAGAAGCCATATATTTAATTAAATTATCTAGAAATACTATATCTTTTATATTATTTCTACTAATAACATCTTTCTTTAAAACAACCTCTTTTATATCATTTAAATAATTAGTCATCAACTCTTCATTATCATTCAAATTAACTAACATTGGCAATCCACCAAATTTTAAGTATTTGTCAAATTGTTCGTACTTATCCTCATTATTTTTAAATGGATATTCTTTAATAAACTCTTTAAAAGAGAATGGATATATCTTTATCGTTAAAACTCTACCTGCAAGAAGTGTTGTAAGTTCACTTGATAAAAGATAAGCATTTGAGCCTGTTATATAAATATCTGAATTAATATCTACTAATAAAGAGTTAACAGCTTTTTCCCATTTATCTACATTTTGAACTTCATCTAATAATATATATTTTTTACTTTTATTTTTTACTTTTTCTTTTATATAATTATATAAATCTTTATAATCTTTTATATCATAAAACATAGCACTTTCAAAATTCATATATATGATATCTTCTTCTTTAATATTTTCATTTATTAGATAATCTTTATATTGTAATAATAACGTACTCTTTCCACTTCTTCTTACTCCAGTAATTGCTTTTATTAAATTCAAGTCTTTTCCTGCTATTAACTGATTTAAATATTTTTCTCTCACAAGCATAAATATCACCTCTGATATCATTATATACTAACATTTAATATTTGTCAAAGTTTTACGTCTATAACCGCAAAACTTTTTTATATTCTTTTTTTTGCGATTACAGTCTATTTTAGAAAGAAACTAAAAATAAAGTCAATTATCATTAATATTAAAAGAATTATAGAAATGAATTTAGGAATTTTTTCAATAAATTTATCTATTAGAGGCTTTATTATATAGAGAAATATTAGGCAAGCGATTCCCCAGCCTAGACTTACTTCTAGGGCAATGTATTTACCAAAATTAAATTTTAAATCAGTATAATCCCAAAAACTTTTATGAAAAACAAATTCTGTTAAGTATCCCCCTGCAAGTTCTAATATAGTTAAGATTATAGTAACTGCTAAGAAAAGAATAATAATTTTTAAAGGCCTATTTAACTTTATTCTATTAAATACTAATCTTGTAAGAAAAATCATAATAATTACACCAAATCCATATATAGGCATCCATGGCCCATAGAAAGGATTATTAGTTAAGCTTCCTGCTGTTATTAAATGCATTATATTTTCAAAGAGAAAGCCAAAGAAGGAAAATAAAAGAAAATTATTTAAATAATAGTATAAGTTCTTTTTTTTTGTCATTAAGCTTCACCTATTTGTTAGTATTTACAATTATTTTATTATTATACGAAAAGAAACTCTAATTTTAGAGTTTCTTAATTAATAAGTCATACAAGAACCTAAGATAATAGCTAGTAAAATATATAATACAACTATGATTACAAAGCTATTTCTTGGTCTAGAACAGCAGCTAGTAGTTACTGTTTGATTATTTGAACAAGACATTTTTACACCTCCTTATAATATTTTAGATATAGGCCCCTATAATTATAACTAGTAAGATAAATAATACTAATACAATAGCGCTGTTTGAATTACAATTACCCATAACTTAATCCTCCTTTTTTTCTAGTGTTCACATTATTCTATGGTAAATATTTAAAAAGTGTGATAAATTTGCCTTATTTATTTGCAAGTTAGTAAGAAGTTATGCTATTATATTTATTGAAATTATTAAATATTAGGAGGAAGATTTAGACAATGAAAAAATTAGTTAAAGTAACAGTCGGGGCAATAGCAATATGTTTACTTGTCACTGGTTGTGGTAATAATGCTGAGCTTAAAAATAATCATACCATCGTTAAAACTGATGAAGGTTCTATAAAAGCAGATACATTATATGAAAAATTAAGAGATAAGTATGGTATTGCTATGCTTGTAGATTTAATTGATCATCAATTATTTGATGAAAAGTATAAGACTGATAACGAAGAAAAAGAGACTATAGATTCACAAATTGAACAAATGAAGTCTCAATATAATAATGATCAAGATGCTTTTGAAGCTGCTATTACTCAATATTTAGGTGTTGAAGATGAAGATGAATTAAGAGATATGTTATCACTTGAATATAAGAGAAATTTAGCAATTGAAGATTATGTAAAGAAAAGTATTACTGATGATGAGATACAAAAGTATTATGATGATGAAGTTATTGGTGATATAAAAGTTAGACATATTTTAATTAAACCTGATGTTACTGATGATATGTCAACTGAAGAGAAAACTGAAGCTGAAGAAAAAGCTAAGAAAAAAGCTGAAAAACTTATAAAAGAATTAGATGATGGAGCTGACTTTGCAGAACTTGCTAAAAAGAATAGTGATGATACTGGAAGTGCTAGTGATGGAGGTTTAATAGATTACTTCAATAAAGATGATAATATGGATGAGGCTTTCTTAAATGCTTCTATTAAGCTTGAAAAAGGTAAATATACAGAAGAGCCTGTTAAATCTAGTTTTGGTTATCATATAATACTTAAAGTTGATCAAAAGAGTAAACCTAAACTTAAGAAAGTTAAAGATGATATTATAAAAACGCTTGCAGATAAAAAATTAAATGATGATGCTACTCTTAGATATAATGCCTTAATTGAAATTAGAAAAGAGGCAGGTATTGAATTTAAAGATGATAGCTTAAAGAAAGATTATGATGAGTTAATGGATCAATTAATTGCAAGTGTTAGTAGCAATACCAGTGCTAGTTAATTATATTAATTAAATATATTGAGGGAGTATTTTGTGATACTCCTTTTTTTGACAAAAACAGTTATTAATAGTATAATATGCAATACGAAAGAAGGGATTAGATGAATAATTTTGCTAATGAAGAAAGAATAAATGAGATATGTAGGCAAGTTGAAAATGACTTTAAACAATTTCCTAATATAAAAACTACTGAGGATTTCTTTATCTGGAGAGAACAAGTTAAAGAAGAAAGTAATAATGATGGAAAACTACGTAATAAACGTATAGAGGATGCTATTAAAGGTAATAGTTCTTTAGAACTTCTTAATGATTGGTCTAAATGTTATAGAATGATTGATAGAACAAAGGCTAAACTTTATATGACTAGATCTAATTATAATATGTTAGATGATAATAATTATAGAATTAAAGCCACTATTATTTTACATAATCATTTAATAGAAAAAGGCAAAGCTAATACAGCTGACTTGTTTGGGGCCTTAAAAAGATTTGGACTTAATTATCCAATTGAACAAAGAACTATTAGTACTTCATATGAATTTGAAAGATGTATTGTTAAGGAAGAAGATAATGCTCCATGGCCAGCAGTATTATTTATTACTTTACTTAAAGCTTATGGAATCGAAGGAGAAGATTTAATCGAAGTAGGTAGAAAAGTTGAATCTTTAGGTATTTATTATATTGAAGAAATTGTTAAAAGTCATAGAGATCCTTCATTAAAGCCATATGTCTATACTAAAAAATAGAACTAGTTAGGTTCTATTTTTAATTGCAGTAATTATTTCTAAAATTAGTATTAAAAATCATTATAATCTTTAAATCCCAAACTATACATCTTTTGTTTTAATTTATATTCCAGTTCCCTACCCGAGTATTTTTTACTTAATTTATTATAGTATTTCTGATATTCTTTTCTTGCTATTTCTTCATTATCTGTTATAGAAAGAGAATTTAATACCTCCATAATTATTTCTTTGCTAAAGCCATTATTAGTTAAATCTTGTAATAGCTTTTGTTTTAGAATTTTAGCACTCTTACTGTGATTAGATTTTATTTTTTTAGAGATTAACTTCTCTATTTTTTCTTTTTCTATAGATTCAGTATATTCTTCTAAAGCTTCTTTATAGTCTTTTTCTTCAACACCTTTTTTTTCTAATTCTAATATTATTTTTTTAGGGCCTTTAGTAGTAGTTATAATACTATTATGAACATAACTCTTAGCATAGTTTTTATCATTAAGATAGCCTTGTTTTTCTAACATTTTTATAGATAGATTTATATTTTCTTTACTATAATCTTTATCTTTTAAATATTTAATTACTTCTAGTTTAGTTTTTATTGCTTTTTTTAGAAGCTTTAAAGCTTGATAATAACTTTCATAGTTTTTATTGTCTGTGATTATTTTATTAAGTTCATCTTCCTCTATATTTTTAGTTAGTAATAATTCATACTTTAAAATTATTTCTTCATAAAAATCATAACTATTAAAATTATCTAAATATATTGTATATAATCCATTAGGTCTTTTCTTAAACTTTTCTATTTTCATATATATCTCCTTATTTAATTACTTTATTAAAATGATATAACTGTTTACATAAAGGCTTTTTTCTAGTTCCATTATGTATTTCTACTTCTTCTAAGTTATCATAAATATTTGGAGTTTTTATTCCCATACTATTAAGAATTTCTAAATCATATTCTTTAAAGGCTGCACATGGCAAAACTGTTCCATCATATTTAATAACTAGTTTAGAAAGCCCAGCTGTACATTTATGGTCATCTTCTTCTTGTAAGTGAATTCCTACTCTTAATTTTCCTTTAAATTCATTTTTACGTTTTTCATAGATTTCAAGAAACTCTCCAAATTCTTCTTCTGTTAAAGATAGTAAATCTTTATTAGTTTTACCTCTTCCTTGGGGAACAAAATTAAGAATGCTTAACTCATCAAATTCTGCAACATTAAGCATCTCAATAATATCAACGAGCTCTTTATAATTAATTTTTGTAGGAATAAAGTGAGCATCTGTTTTTAATCCTGAACTTTTAGCTTTTATCATTGATAATGTTACTAAGTCAAATAAATCTTTAGTTCCCATAATTTTATCATATACATCTTTATTCCAAGCTTGAAAGTCAAAAACAATTTTATCAAGTCCACTTTCTTTTAATAGTTTACAGTCATATGATGATAGAGAATCAAATTTTTTTTCATTATATCTTAAGTAAACCTCCATTTGTTTTTCAATAAGTGTGTCAAACTCTTTTTGAGACATACCTTCAGATAGATAAGATTTATACTGTTTCCTTAAATTAAACTCTAATTGCTCTTTATCTTCTTCTGTCATTTTAGTTCTTAATTTTATACCACTTGTAAATAAGACTACTTTAATATTATTTAATTTACAATATCTAATCATTCTTAAAAGTTCAGGATGTAATAGAGGTTCTCCTCCAGATATAGATATTTCTTTTATTCCGCCTATACTAATAAAATAATCAATTACTTCTTTAAACTTATTATAATCTATCATTCTTGTTTTATTAATAGATGAACAAGAAGAACAAAATAAACAATTATTAGGACAGGTCTCTATTATTTCAAAACATAAATCTTTTAGCATTCAAAAGCCCCCTTTAAAATTATTCTATCACATTAAACAACAAAACACACATCATTTTGATATGTGTTTAAATATATTATTTTTCTTTTTCAACTACTTTTAATTTTCCCTCTAATATTTCTTCTAAGGCTCTGCCTATATTCTTTTCACATTTATACTGATTAAGGGCTAGTTGATAATGTTCATCTTTAGTCATTTCTTTACTACGCCTTGCAGCGATATGGACTAATTCATATTTAGAACTTACAATATTAAGTAATTTATCAATAGATGGATAATTCACTTGTATCACACTCCTTATTATTATCTTATAATTATAAAGAATATTTTACAAGTGATATGACATAATTAGACATTTTTTAACATGTAAATAAGAATATATTATTAATATTTAAACTTCATAAACTTTATTAAAGTATTCTTTTATTATATCTGTTTTAATTTCTTTATTTATTTCTGTATTTTTCCATGGTTCTTCCTCATGGGTAAAATCAATTAATTTATTAGCTTCCATACTTCCATAACTATCGATAACTTCGTTAATTACCTTTTCTAAACCACTTGATAACTTTTTAACTTTTTCATCAGTTTTAATTTCATTACTATGATTTTCTTTATATTTTTGATATATTTCATTCACAACTGGACCATATGACCATGCAATTATTTTTTCTTTAAAAGCTATTTTTTTAAAGACTTGTAAACTAATAGCTTGGACATAATATAATAATTTTTGTAATTTTAAATTAGTTATATATTCAGGAACAATATTATATTCTTTTACCAATCTATCAACTTTTTCGTTATACATTTTTATAATATTTTTAGCTACATCAATTGCATTTTCTTCTTTAAATGATAGTAAGTCTGTATCAAAAGTATTTATATCTATAAGTTTATGACGTTTTAATGTCATCAGTTCTTGTACTTTATTTAAAGTTGATTCATATAATGCGTTTGTTATATTATTTTTGTTTTTCAAAAGTAGCAGATACATATTATTAGGATTATTTGATAATCTCATTATAGAATCAACTGCTTCTGTTTGAATCGCTCCTTTTTCAAAGCGATGAACAGTTATTTCACCTACTCCTATAATAGAAGCATATTCTTTTTGAGTTAAGCCATATTTTTTTCTTATTTCTTTTATTTCAGTACTTGTTAATAAGTTTTTTTGCTTTTTATAAATATTATATAACCTATTATCATTTTCTATTTCTATCTGTCTATTAAATATTTCTTCACCAAGTTCATTTACTAAATAATATTCATCATAGGAAATAGTTTTGTCTTTAACTTGTACTTTTACTTTTCTAACTCTTAAATTATTTTTTTTCACAATAATCGCCTCCTAATTAATACTCAGCTTCATGACAAGATAATATTTTTATCCTATCATAAGTAACTTTACTATCTTTTTTTATTTTAACATAGAAAGTTACTCCTGTAATAATTTCTTTCATAAAAATATATACTTTTTCATTAGGTATATCTCTATCTATCACTGGTCCACTCACTAGATCTTCTTCAGTAATAGTTTTTAGAAAGTCTTCTATATCATATAAAGTTAGCCCATATTTTCTTCTGGAGTTTCTATTTTTAGTAGTAGGAACAAAATCATAATCTTTTTTAGAGACTGACTTATGAAGTAAATTTATAATTTCTGTAACATCCAATATGCATCACCTGTAAATATAATAACACGAACCATTAAAATTATCAATTGATAATTTTAGCTTTAGTCAGATAAAAGCCAAGATACATATCTTGGCTTAACGGAAATTACAACATGAACCTTGGTCAATATTGCAACAAACATTTTCTTCACAACAAGTATATCTAGGACAATAAGTATGTTTGAAAATGTGATGATTAACTATTCTTGTATGGATTGGACATACATGAGGTACTTGATGAACGAAGGTTCTATTTATCTCTCGTTCTTGTACTGGTTCAATGATTGGAGATTCGCTATCCATCATTTCCATATTTTGTCCCATACCCATACTATTATTGTTCATATTAATATCAATGTTCATATCTTGGTCAACAACATTATTGTTACCATCGATAGTTGATGACATATCAATAGTTTGATTATTAAATAACATACACTTTCCTCCTCTAGTATTAAGATATTCTAGTTAGGGATTTGTGTATAAATTATTTGCCTAAAATGGCATTTTAAAGTTTCCATTTTTCATTTGTTTCATCATTTTTTTCATATTTTCAAACTGGGTTAAAAGTTTATTTACTTCTGATACTGATAAGCCACAACCTTTAGCAATTCTTGTTTTACGTGATGCTTTAATGATTGATGGATTTCTTCTTTCTTCTTTAGTCATAGATAGTATTATTGCCTCAATATGTGCCATTTGTTTAGGTGGTATATTTATATTTGTAAGGCCCATTTTCTTAGCACCAGGTATTAATTTTAAAATGTTTTCAAGGGGTCCTAGTTTTTTTATTTGTTTTAGTGTTGATAAAAAGTCTTCTAGGTCAAACTTACCTTGTTGCATTCTTTTAGCAGTCTTTTCAGCTTCTTTTTCATCAAGCACAGCTTCTGCTTGTTCAACTAAAGAGACAATATCTCCCATACCAAGAATACGTCCAGCCATACGTTCTGGGTCAAAGGAGTCTAGTCCATCTAGTTTTTCACTTGTTCCAATAAACTTTATAGGTACATTAGTTAAATGTCTTACAGATAGAGCGACACCACCTTTAGTATCACCATCTAATTTAGTAAGTATTACTCCTGTTAGTTTAAGTCTTTCATTAAAACCTATTATAACATTAATTGCATCTTGTCCTATCATTGCATCTATTACAAGTAATGTTTCCTGTGGAGAGACTTCTTTTGTTATATTTTCTAACTCTTCCATTAAGTTTTCATCGATTTGTAGGCGTCCTGCTGTATCGATTAAGACATAATCATAACCATTTTCTTTAGCATAATTAATAGCATTTTTACTAATTTCAACAGGGTTACCTTTACCTTCACTATATACTTCAATATTAAGTTCTTTACCTAATTGTTTTAACTGATCAATGGCAGCAGGACGATATACATCACAAGCGACCATTAGAGGTTTCTTACCTTTTTTCTTACGAAGATAATTAGCAAGTTTACCAATAGTAGTTGTTTTACCACTACCTTGAAGTCCTACTAACATTAATATAGCAGGGTTACCATTAAGATTTAGAGGTGCAGAGTCTCCACCTAATAGTTCAGTTAATTCATCTTTAACTATCTTAACAAATAAATCTCCTGGTTTAATACTAGTTCTAACTTCTTCACCTAAAGCTTTCTCTTTAACATTATTAACAAACTCTTTAACT
>CALWAJ010000033.1 GCA_944373065.1 uncultured Bacilli bacterium | reverse complement strand
CCTTCCTCAAGAGATTTTTGCCCTTCTTCAAGAGATTTTTGCCCTTCTTCAAGAGATTTTTGCCCTTCTTCAAGAGACTTCTTCTCTTTTTCAATAAACTTTTTACCTTCATTAATCTCTTCTAACTCTTCTTTAACAGAATCCTTGGCAATTTGTTTCCATTCCCATTCTTTTTGTTGTTCGTAATCATAAACTCCTATTATTCCTATATTTTCTGACAACTTTTTTATTTCTTCCTTCGCTTCCATCAAGCCCTCAACTCCTTCACTAATCTTCTCTAAATCTTTCTTTTTATTTAAAGTTAGTAAAGTTACCGCCCTTTCAAACTCACTTAACTCAATATTATTATAATATTTTTCATGAAATTTTAAAAGATTAATGTTATATATTTGTAAACTTTCAGTCAAAACTATATTATTAACAGGATCCATCAACACAAACTTTATCATTTCTCTATCATCATACTGCCAATCTAAATCAAAATTTATTTGTATTGCGATATTCACATCATCATAGTCTTCTCCGCTAAAAGACATCTCACTAAAAGTTTTTGTTATATATTTTACATTTTTATTAACTAAGCCAGAATAATTTTTAGCATTCATCTCAAGATTCAGAACATTTCTTCCCACTCTTACTATTATATCAGTAATTTTTCTTTGTTCTTTAGCATTACTAACAGGTAATTCTGTATTTTCAAGAAGCATATTTTCTCTAATCGTTTCTTTGTCAATACCCAAAAAATATTCTAAAATTATACTTAAGAATACTTTACTATTCATCATTACATTTTTAAAGACAACATCTTTAGTCGCTGGCAATACCTCTCCTTTTCTTTTTAATTCTTCTCTCAATAAAGTAGCTTTCTTAAAATCAATTATATTCATTAATTGTTCTTCACTATAACCAGTGTACATCCTAATTTCTCCTTTCTTAATTTAATACTTTCTAGAAAGTGATTACACTCTAACACATGAAGATAATTAATGCAAAAAGGTAATTTTTAAAATTCATACAAAAAAGAGTTTAGATTTTAATTTTTTCCCTAGAGAATTTTCAAAATCTATACTCTAAAACATATTCAATTTATAAAATTTATACTTTTTTTCTTTATTTATAATTTTTTATAAATTCTTCTTTATATTCTAATATTCTATCTTCTTTAATCGCTTCTCTTAACTCTTCAGTTAATCTAATTAAGAATCTAATATTATGAATAGAAAGAAGTCTTCCTCCTAACATTTCTTTACTATTTAATAAGTGCCTAATATAAGCTTTGGTATAATTCTTACAAGTATAACAATCACAAGTATCATCAATACTAGTAAAGTCTTCCTTATATTTAGCATTATTTAAATTAATCTTACCATATCTTGTAAAAGCCTGTCCATGTCTTGCTATTCTAGTAGGCAAAACACAGTCAAAGATATCAACTCCTCTAATTACTCCTTCAATGATATCGATAGGATCTCCTACACCCATTAAATATCTTACTTTATCTGTTGGTAGATATGGAATTGAATAATCTATTTCTTTATACATATCCTCTTTAGATTCATTATCATTAGCAACTCCACCAATACTAAACCCGTCAAAATCTAATTTAACTGTCTCTTCTGCTGAATAACGTCTTAAATCAGGATAGACACCACCTTGAACAATTCCAAACAAAGCTTGATTAGGATTATTATGAACATCTTTTCCCCTTTTAGCCCATCTAATAGTTCTTTCAACACTATTTTTCAAATACTCATAACTTGCTGTCGCTGGTGGACATTCATCAAAAGACATCGCTATATCACTATCTAATTTATTTTGGATTTGAATTGACTTTTCTGGAGTTAAAAATAAGTCTTTACCATCAATATGACTTTTAAAATGTACTCCTTCTTCAGTTATATCTTTCTTTTTAGACTTAACTAAAGAAAACACTTGAAAACCACCACTATCTGTTAAGATAGGTCCATCATAATTCATAAACTTATGAAGTCCCCCAGCTTTTTCTATCAAATCTTCTCCAGGTCTTAACCATAAATGATAGGTATTAGCAAGAATAATACCTGCTCCTGTTTCTTTTACTTCTTCTACTGATAACCCTTTAACTGTCGCTTTCGTCCCAACTGGCATAAACATAGGTGTTAAAACAGTACCATAATTTGTTTTTATTTTACCAAGTCTTGCTTTAGTATTTTTTTCAGTTTTAAGTAATTCATATTCTATTTTCATAACTTCCTCCCATAGAAAAAGAAGCTTAACCTCTTTTTTTCTTTTGATATGCAAGCGGATCTTTAGCAAGATATTCATGCATATTATTATTAATATCATAAACTATACCAGTACCATGTAGTACTTTATTCTCTATTTTTGAAAAATAATTATATTCAAATGTTTGATTATTTCTAAGTCCAATAATTTCTTGACCTAAAGGACTTATCGTTTCAACATAATCTGTATTAAGTTCTGTAGAAACTGCTTGATTAATAATCTCAACTCTTCTATTTTGAACACTACCATCTTCATAAGTTATAATACTAACTTTACTACCAATTCCTATAACATCTTCACAAGGTGTTTTTACTATTTTAGATTCTCTAAGTAATTTATTAACAATTTCTAATCTAGAATAAATAGACGACATACTAGAATATACATTTCCTTCTTCTTTGACTTTACTATTATCTATTTTAACAAGCCTACCACTATAAGTAGCACCTTTAATCTTACCATTTTCTTTATAAGTATAATTTTCTTTTATAGAATCTCCAATATTCTTAGCAATAATCCTTGATGCTACAACACTATTTATATTTATTTCTTCCTTAACATCTATTACATCTTTATCAACAATTCTATATTTTCTTATCGTACCATCAGATTTTTCTAAACTAATTACAGAATCTAATATTATTTTATTTTCATATTTTTTTAATTTTCCTAATATATAAGATAATCTTACTTGTTCTTCTTTTAATAATTCAAACTGACTTAACGTAATTTCTTTTAATTTTAAAAATTCCTTATCATTACTTTCTTTAGGAACTAAACTTAAGTTCTCATCACTCTTCTTAGCAATTATAAAAGACTTAGATTTAGACATTATAAAATGAACATTATCACAAGATTTATTTAAAATATCAATTATCTTTCCTGTAATAGTAATTGAATCTCTTCTTCCTTTTAAAGAAAATGTATAAGAAAAAAAGTCATCTTTTGTCTTACCAAGAATTGCCTTACCAAGATAAGTATCAAAAGAAATATAATTTTTTTCTTTACCTATATTATTACTAGTAAGTCCAATCATATTCTGTACCAAAGTATATGTTTCTTCTTCTTTTGTATCATCATATAAAACTGTAAAGCTACTACCGCAATCTATAGTCGTAGATTCTTTTAAATCAGTAAATTCATTTTCAACCAACGCTCTTTTATAAGAATCCAATTTTTTACATACAGCATTATACTCATCAACTTCTAACGTAGTATCACTATATTTTACAAATCCAGGATCTAGTGTAGATTTCTCACATTCTTTAAAATAGTTCTCAATTTCAATTTTTTTATCTTCAAGACGATTTAGTTCATCTCTTAAAGCTTTTACTTGCTCTGGTATTAATAACATATAAATGCCCCCTTCAATAATGAAGTTATAGTATCATAAAATTTTATTTTAGTAAAGCATTATCTACTTCTTCTATTTTCATTAGTATATTCCATATTAATAACATTTAAATATACTAACTTATCTTTAGCTACTTTAACTTTTTTACTTAGTTCCAAAGACATTTCTTTTAATTCTTTTTCTAACAAATAAGCCCGATATTTATTTTTAACAAGCTGTCTAAACTTTTCTATTTCATTTAAAGCCTCATGATAAGCTGTACCTGTATCATCTTCACTATTTAAATAGAAATTAACTAATTTAAGTAACTTTAAGTATTTTTTATATACTTTATTAGTTATAAATATCTTTTGCATAGCTAAATCATAAATATTTATAATTTCATTCTTATTTATTTTTAAAGGTTTTCCTAAAGAAAGTTCCCCTAAATAACTATAACTTTTCTTAATAACAATATAATTAGTCATCACTTTCATCTCCTTTTAATAAAAGAGGTCTATTTAACTTAGTAAGTTCTATTTGTTTATCTAATCTCCATTTAGATATTTTTTCATGATCTCCACTAACTAATACTTCAGGAACCTCTAAACCTTCAAAAATCCGTGGCTTTGTATAATTGGGATAATCTAGTAGATTATTAGTAAATGATTCATTTAAA
The DNA here is from genome assembly GCA_944373065.1 of uncultured Bacilli bacterium. Lineage (GTDB taxonomy): Bacteria > Bacillota_I > Bacilli_A > RF39 > UBA660 > Onthousia. Next base: position 8,802 of record CALWAJ010000033.1, on the reverse strand, counting down.
TAGCTTTCTTCTTTAATTGTCCCATCTATTAATCTTGTTATTGAATCAACTAATATCATAGCAGGTATTTCTCCACCAGTTAAAACATAATCACCTATAGATATTTCATAATCGCATATCGTTTTAATTCTCTCATCAAAGCCTTCATAGTGACCACAAATTATAATTAAATGTTTTTCTTTACTTAAAAGAAAGGCTTGTTTCTGATTATATAAGACACCACCTGGTGTTAATAATATTACTTTAGATTCACTAGTTCTTAAAGCCTTAACTGCATCAAATATAGGTTGACACATAAGTACCATTCCAGGTCCTCCCCCATAAGGAGTATCATCAACCTTTTTATGAGGGTCTTTACTATAATCTCTAATATTATGAATATTAATTTCTACTATTTTCTTATCAAGCGCTCTTTTAATAATAGATTCATCAAACACACCTCTAAACATCTCTGGAAATAAGGTTAAAATATCTATTTTCATAACATCCTCCTAAGGAATCTTTACTAAGATTTCTTTATCTTTACTATTTATAGTTACAAAGTCTTTATGATATGGAACTAATATTTGTTTATTATTTATTAACAATCTAAGTATTTTATAATTATTACCTGTCTCTTCTACTGAAAGAATTTCTCCCTCTAAATCCTCAGTAGTTTTAACTTTATAAGTAACAAGTTCACTATCCAAAATATCTTCTTCACTAAGATTAATTTCATCGCTAGATTTATAAACATTCTTCCCCTTCAAAAACAATACTTCATTTATATTATTAAAGCCAAGAAATGTAACCATATCATAATCTTTATGAGGTCTATAACTAGTTATTTTATAATGCTTATCATCAATAATTAAATTACTTCCTACTTTAAATATTTCTTTTTTCTGACTTACAGTTAAGTTATCTTTAATTCTAAGTTCACCTTTAATACCATGAGTATTAACTATTTTACCTATATATAATTTACTCATCAACATCATCCATTTCATAAAGTATTATAGAAGTAGCGATTGCAACATTTAAGCTTTCTACTACATCATTCATAGGTATATAAATGAACTTATCACTTAACTCTAGATACTTAGGATTAACCCCATTACCTTCATTACCAACTATTAAAGCAAAGGTTTGTTTTTCATCTCTAGTAAGATTTTTAACTTCTTCACCATATTTAACATTAGTTGCAAGTACAGGTATTTTTAATTTCTTCAAAATAGGAATTAATTTATCTATTGAATAAAAGACTATAGGAACATGAAACAACATCCCTTGTGTCGCTCTTACTACTTTAGGAGAATAAACATCTACTGTATTATCACCTATTACAATGGTATCTATATTAAAAGCAACTGCACTTCTAATAATTGTTCCTAAATTTCCAGGATCTTGAATCTCGTCAATTACAAGAATTCTTTTACCTATAGTTGTCTCTATTCTTTTCTCACATAAACCAATCATTTTCGGAGGACTAGTTAATGTACTAATTTTTTTTAATATTTCCTTAGTTACTTCTATCTGTTCTACATCTATAGGAAGTACTTCTCCTTCTTCTAATAACACCTCTTTTAAAACACCAGTTTTAAATGCTTCAAGTACTAAATGCTCTCCTTCAACGATAAATTCATTATTAATATCTCGATATTTTTTCTTTTGCAATTTACAATAGTATTTAACTTTATCATTATCTAAACTAGTTATAATCATACTACTCCTCTTCTCCATATTTATTAGTCAACTTTCTCCATTTCTTATAATCAGGACAATTCTCTTCTACAATAGCCCAAAACCTTTTAGAGTGATTCGCTTCTATTAAATGACTTAACTCATGATAAATAACATAGTCAAGACATCCTATATCTTTAGTAATAAGTTCTATATTTAATGTTATAACATGACTCTTAATATTACATACACCCCATCTAGTAGTCATCTTTCTAAGTCTAAGTTTAGGATGAGGAATATTTCTTGTAAAGTTATTATAACACTTTTCAAGATGTTCACTAAAAACACGCAATGCTTCTTTCTTCTTCCATTTATCTAAATCAAAATCTTTTCTAACAAAAACTTTATTTACTCCAAGTTTCAAGTCACAGTTTTCAGTATATATAATATCATATTTTTTACCTAAATAGTAAAATTCACTATTAAATTTTATCTTTTCTTTAACTTTCTTTATCATTTTTCTAATAGCATCATAATTATCTTCAATTACAGCCATTACTTTTCTATTAGAAGTTAACGTATTACAAGTCACATAGATAGTAAGGTCATCTTTAACTCTAATATAAATATTCTTAGTAGTACTTTTCTTAACTATCTCTAAATTATAATTTTCATTATCTATTGTCAAAGTCATAAACTCATCTCTCTTGCTAATTTTAATTATTTATGATAATATGAATATGTAAAGAGAATTTACATATCATAAAAAAGAGGAATACCTAGTTTGCCATTGGGGTGTTACCTCAAAAACATTATTTTGATAAACACCCTAATTATAAAGTTGTAATAGGGTGTTTTTTCTAGTTGTATATTATTAAAAGTATTATAATCACTATTAACATAGTTATTAAAAAATCCTTTTTGTCATAAGCAAGTCCCATTTCTACCCCCTGAAATCAGATTGTAGAAAAGGTAAACACCCATTACTAAGTATTCCTAGGTAAATAATAACATAAATGTATCTTCAATACAAGCAAACAAGATACATTTTTTAATTATAAAGATTATATATCTTTCTTTACTTTAATAAGCTTCTTTAAAGGAACTTCACAAGAAGATGACAAATCTATTTTAGAATAATCAGTAACTAAATCTATATTTCTTTTAATATACTGAAAATCTAAGAAACTATCATCCCCCTCTTTTAGTCTTCTACAAAAATGATATCCTCCATATCCATTAACATAGCCAATATAATAATAAGCATTTTCATTCTTTATTTTATAGTAGTGTCCTAATCCCATATCAACAGGGAAAATAAAATTTTCCTTAGTATAATTTTCAATCCCATCAAAGAAAAAGCCTAAATTATCAATAATTTCATCAGCATTATAATCTTTAAAGTAAGAAAACAAAGGACCATTAGTAAAATAGTCGTACTGATTAGTAAAATTTTCCAAAGCTTTAATATAATGATCAGAAGAAACTAACTCCTTAGCTAGTTTTTCATTATTCTCCCAACGTTCTTTTAATTCTTTAAAGAAGTTATCAACATCAAAATTTTTATTTTTCTTAAACATATTACCTACCTCTTTTCTTAGTATAAGTTTTCATTTTATCTATTAAGTTATTATTTTCTAAAATAATACTATCATCAAAATCAAAACTCCTAATATCAAAATTATTATAATACAAATCAGTTAAAAAAGTACAATAACTATCAAAATTATCTCTTCCTAATGTTTTATATATATAAGATGTTCTATTATTAATAGCAGAATAATCAAACATTTCTCTATGTCTTTCAATAAATGATTTCAAAAGAGGTAAGAAAAAGTCATATTGATTCTTATATATGTCTATATTTTCATCCTGATCAAATATATAAACATTATCATCTCTCATCTTTTTAAGTAGATATCTCGCTTTATCTTGAGTTCTAAATTCATTAAATATTCGATATTTCTCATCTACTACAAAACTACAAATTTTATTACCCATTTCACTTACATGAGCTAATTCATGTAAAAGATTTATATCAAGACTTTTATAAAAGATATTTTTCAAAATAGGTAATGCTAAAATTTTTATTGAATTATGTTTATCTATTTCAAATAACATCGATCTAGCTGCATCATCTTCATCAAAGAATAAAGCTTGCTTAGCAATTTCTAGTCTATGATATGAACTAATATTTTCATCTAATTTATTTAAAAGATTTTTACCATATTCTGTTTTTCTAATAATTGTTTGTTCATAAATTCTTTCACATCTATCTAAAAAATCAAGGTATTTTTCAATTTTTTCTTCATCGACCAAAGGTGTTAATCCAATTACTTCACAAGAATCTAAATAGTCTTTTTGCATATTTAAAACTTTACTTCTTAATCTTTCATCACTTGATAAAAAGAAATTATTTTCAAAAGAAAAAGCATCAAATCTAAGATTTAAAATAGCATTTTTATTATTATCAAAAAACTCATCACTAATATTTAGTAATTCTTTTAAATAAGAACAAATGTATTTATTAATATCCTCTGTTATTTCCTTATCTTTAATTTTATAGTCATATATTATATGTGCATAAGTCTTTAAGTCATTTAAATTGCAGTTTAATCTTTTCAAAGCTTTAGATGTAACATAAGGAGGAGAATCAAAGAAATAATAAGTATTTTTTATTCTATTTGCAATTAAGTCTTTAAAATTTTTATGATAGGAACTAGCGATTAAATCTATTAGATAATCCCTATATTCTAAAAATCTCTCGTTAGGGTTAAGTACTCTATCTAAGTCTTTCATTATTTACGATACTCAAAGTAAAAATCTAATATTCTAACCATATCCCCATCAGTTGCCCCCAACTTCTCAAGTTCTTCATCAATACCCATTTTTCTAAGCTTGTTACTAAATCTTTTAATACCTTCATCAGTAAATTTAGTCATTTTAAACAATTTCTCTACTTTTTCTCCTTTAATTACAAAGTCATTACCTTCTTTTTCGATAGTAAAAGGTTTCTCTTCCTTAAATTTATATAAGACATGAGATTCAAATGCATCATCTTCATAAAGATTTTCTTCCTTGATAGTATCTAACAAATCACTTAAGTAATCCACTACTTCACTAAGTCCTTCACTTGTAATTGCACTTATCTCAAAGATTTTTTTATCTTTAACTTTCTCTTTGAATTTATCAAGATTTTCTTTAGCATTTGGCATATCCATTTTATTGGCAATAATCACCATAGGTTTAGTAAGTAGTTTTTTATTAAAGTCTTCAAGTTCTTTATTTATTAAAACATAATCTTCATATGGATCTCTTCCTTCAGTACCAGCCATATCGATAACATGAAGTATTACTCTAGTACGTTCTATATGTCTTAAGAATCTATCACCTAATCCCTCTCCTTTACTAGCACCTTCTATTAACCCAGGAAGGTCAGCCATAACAAAAGTTTTACCATTAGAGGCACGTACTACTCCAAGGTTAGGTTTTAATGTTGTAAAGTGATATTCTGCTATCTTAGGTTTAGCTTTACTAACTTTAGATATAATTGTACTCTTACCAACACTTGGAAGACCAACAAGGCCAACATCAGCGAGAAGTTTAAGTTCCACTTTTATAGTCCTCTCCTCACCTGGCTCTCCATTTTCAGAAAAATTTGGGGCAGTATTTGTCTGCGTTTTAAAAGCCGTATTACCTCGTCCTCCACGACCACCTTTACAAATTACTGCTTCATCATCTTTACCCTTTAAATCGGCAAGAATAAGACCTGTATCTAAATCAGTTACAACAGTTCCTTGAGGTACTTTAACAATTAAAGGTTCAGCACCTTTACCATGTTGATTCTTACCTTTACCATTCTCACCCTTTTTACCTTTTATCTCTTTTTGATAACGTAAATCAAGTAAGGTATGAAGTCCTTCATCTACTTTAAAGATAATATCAGCACCATGTCCTCCATTACCTCCATAAGGTCCTCCCATAGGAATATATTTTTCACGACGGAAAGCCGTACAGCCATCACCACCACTTCCAGCGATTACTTTAAGTGTTACTTCATCTACAAACACAATTAACACCTCCTAAACATGACTAGATTGTATCATAAACTAAGACAAAATAAAAGACTATAAGAAGTTTTATAGTCTTAAATTAACTAGCAAGTTCAATCGTAAATGGGTTATTTTTAGTTCCGTCTCCCCCTGTTATTATGACATTGGATTTAAGATTTAGGGATGGATGAACACCGCTAGAACTAATCGGAGGCGAAGCACCTTGAGCAGTGCCGTTAAGGCTAACAGAACGCACATAAGACGAACTATACGGTGTTAAAAGCCAATAATTTTCAGTATTATCTCGTTTATCAAATTGGCCTGCCATTAATTCTCCATATCTTAATAAACCTACTGTAGCTTCTGTTACATTCGATGTTGTTGAAGTCCCAGTTGTATCTATATATTTTGCTAATTTAAACGAACTACCAATACCTACTGTTCCTAAATACCATGTTGTACTATCTTCTATCATATTACTATATGTGCTATCTACATAATTTGTTAGATAGTCGCCATTTAAAAATGTACCTATTGTTGTACCACTTGAATAATTATCGCTACTATTACTATCAAATGCACTTGTTATAAACGTTCCTGAACTTTTTAATGGTTCGAAACTAGTTATTTTAGTTAATCCTGGGGTTTCATGACTTACTATTCGATATAGATTATTTTTATCATTTCCAAACTTTATATATTCTCCACTATACCTACTTGAAAGGAGGGTTCCTAAAAGATTAGTATCATTATCTCCGTTTAAGCGATAAGGGTTATCTTTTGTCCCATCGCCATCAACAATTTGAACGTTAGATTTTAGATTTATTGATGGACGAACACCACTACCACCATCAGAACTTTGATTGCTTGCGTAACGACCAAAGCTATCCCATCTCCACACGTTAGACATACTATATGGTGTTAAAGTCCACCAATCAAGTTCGTTATTTAAATATCCATTTGACTCTCCATTATTACTTGATTGATACTCATAAATATTAAGTAACCCTACAGCATCTGTTACTACTGTACCACTATCACTAGGTCTTGTTATACTTCCAAAATATGTTGAATCTTCTGTAGCATTCCACTTAGCATCTGTCACTATAAAACTCTCATAATCTCTTAAATTGCCTAAGAATCCATCTACTGTTGTATCATTTAACCATTCTTCCATATAACTTCCTTCAAATGCACTACTATCATCATCATAACTTATTGCACTTATATTCCACTGTGTTACTAATTTAGTTGTCTTCGCTTCATTATTAACACTCACAGCTCTCCATAATTTACCACTATACCAGATATAGTTATTAGGATCTTCTCCTGTTATAAATGTATCTCCCCCATCATCAAAAGTACTTCCACTAGTTAAATTTTCTATCACTGTCTCCCCGGCAGATAAAGACCTATCTCCATCTTTTCCATAAACATTCACTTGAACACTAAATTGTAATCCTCCTCCATCATCTTGAGGATTATAACTTTCATCTACATACATTCTAAGTCTATATTTATTACTTTCACTACTACTCATGCTACTTGTATATAAACTCATATCATTAGCAGGTCTTCCTGTATAATCGTTAGATGTACTCTCTTCATTATATACTTCCGGAGCCATTAACTCTTCTTCTGTTCCATCTTCTCTTATTCTCGTTAAATATAATTTTATATACTTTCCATCTATAGTGCCTTTACTTCTTTAGCACTTATTTCATAATTGATATTTACATCTCCTACAATAGTACTACTTACTGTAAAATCAAAATACTCTCCCGGATTTAATCTTTTCTTTCCTGTTTCATCAGTTGTTGGTAATGCTCCTGTTAAACTAATAGTATTATCACTTTCTGTATATTCCATAGTAATAGAACCTGTAGTTATCTTATTTAACTTAGTCCCTTCACCCATAAATCTAAAAGCAGCGTATGATACCCCTATTAATGCTATTACTAATAAAAGTAATACACCTATTATAATTATCTCTTTTCTTACCTTTACCATTTCACTCACCTGCTTTTTTTATTCTATATACTATTGTTAATACTGTTCCTAATATCGCTATACTTAATATTCCTATTAATATATATGACGTTGAATCTGTCTCTGGATTAGTAAAGATATTATCTTCATTGCTATCCACTACTTCTTCTATCTTCTCCCATTTTGCATACAACTCTAAAACATCAGGATCATCTTTACTTATCATAGTTACTCTTGTATTTTCTTCAAAAGTTGGTGATGTGTACCATCCTAAAAATTTATAGCCATCACGACTTATATCTGTTAACAATATATCTGTTTCTTCTTCATAATAACTTGTGGGATTATTATTTTCTGCATCATAGGTATTATAATAAACTACTTCTTTAGGATTATCATCTACCAATTTATAATTAATAGAAACCCAACCATTTCCTGCACAAGAAGTAGCAACATGCAATGTAATTAACGCTCTTTTACCATCTGGAACTGTTAATCCCGTTAATTCCTCATAAGATTTTATCGTATAAATTTCTGGAATATTATTATTATCACGATCATAGCTTTCTTTCAAAGAATTTGTAGGATCATAAATAAGCATTCCACTAAAAAGATAAAAATTCATATTACTTAATACATCACCAGGTTTTACTATAAAATCATGTGAGTTATTATTTCCTACTGATACAAATTCATCATACATGCTATATTCTTTCGCTTCTACCCCTTTAGGCATAAATAATATTATTCCAATCACTATTAATAATCCAAACTTTTTCATAACTTTATATACTCCTCTTATTTTATTGTCGCCCAAATAACTATCTTTTATTCTATTTAAATATTAACACATAAAGTCCTATATATCAAATACTTTGACGCAGCAAAAAGAACAGAATACACTTATCCTGTTCTTATCTCACAATGAAAGAAAGTACTATTAATGTTTAAACTATCATTATGATAATTTAAACACCCCCTCCCCAGGTAACACTTTGTAAACATAGATTCTTCATACTTTTTTGTAGATTGACGAATTATTTTACCCCAGAATTGACGAATTATTTTACCCTGGAAATTAAAATTAGCCATATCTACT
>CALWAJ010000032.1 GCA_944373065.1 uncultured Bacilli bacterium | reverse complement strand
CCAGTTAAGCCTTCTATATTATTAATTCCCTCTATAAATGTTTTATTATTATACAAATTACTTTTATGAGCGATAATCATCATAATAAAAACCGTCCTTTCTTCTATAGAATATGTAGAAAGGACAGTTAAATTAACTTAATTTTGCTTTTATTTTATTAGATACTTCTTTCATATCACATCTACCTTTAACTTGTGGATTTATTATTTTCATAACTTTTCCCATATCTTTAATAGTAGATGCTCCAGTTTCAGCCATAGCCTTATCTATTATTTCAGTAATTTCTTTATCAGTTAAAGGTTCAGGTAAATATTCTTTAATTATAGCGATTTCTTTATCTATAGATTCTACTAAATCAGTTCTACCTGCTTTACCAAATTCTAATTTAGATTCTTCTCTTGTTTTAAGTTCTTTAGCAAGAACATCGATAACTACTTCATCAGTTATCTCTATTTTCTTATCAATTCTTTCTTTATCAATAGATGCTTTAATCATTCTAATGACACCTAGTTTAAACTTATCTTTTTCTTTCATGGCTTTAATCATATCATTTTTTATTTTTTCAAACATATTTATTCCTCCTTACTAGTCACTAGTTCTTTACTTGTTAAATAATAGTTATTATTATCTTTCGTAAAGGTAAAATTATAAGTCTCTTTAACAGTACCAAAAACACCGTCTAAAATATTTACAGTTAAGATAATATTTCCATCATCATCGGTTGTCGCTTTATCTAGTTTTAAATTTACAGGATCAACATTTATTTGTTCATCTTTAGTGTATAAGACATAACCATCAGAAATTGGATCATAAAAAGCATAATGATTAGGATCTGTTTCAAAAGAAGTTGTTTCAATTGTTACATCATTACCATAAATATCTTTTATTTCATCTTCTATTAAATCTCTTTTGGTAAATTCAACATCTCCCACACAACTATATCCTGTAGTATCATCAGTAATACCAACACTATCACAGTTTATAGTCGTTTTTTCACCTACATTTTTATAGCCATAATAAAGCATTGTTCTAGAGTTCATGACATCAAGTGACTCGATATCATAATATGCAATTTTCTGATATAATTCTTGTACAATTTTATCATCAGTAGATATTTTGTTATCATTAGTATTTAGCTTTTTATAAGCCAAGATAACCGCACCGACTAATACTTCTAGAATGATAATTGTAATTACTACTTTTATCCAAGTATTGTTTTTCTTCATAATGCCTCCTATATTTTTTTCTTTTTAATAAAGAATTTAGTATTATAGAACAAAAATATTGACATAATAACAATAAATGCCCAAGCGATTATTGTATAAATAATTCCATCTGTATAGTTTCCAACTATTGCTAAGACACTTTCAGGAAGATATTTATCAATAACGGCTGCTAAATCAGGTAAGCCAATATTATTTTTGATGAATGTCAATATTCTTAGAAAAATATCGACAATAGCGACAAAATAGACAAAGCTTGAAAAACGTCTAAAATACATTATAACTATTAATATTAAAACTACTAATACCACTAAATCAATATACATAAAACTACACCTCTTTTTACTTTTCTATAAAATATAAATTATGAGTTTTTTCTCTACCTAAAGTAGTCTCATCACCATGTCCTGTATAAAGGTTAATATCATCACTATATTCTTTTATTTTAGCGATAGATTTATCCATTTCACTACTACTTCCTGTTGGCAAGTCGCATCTTCCTACAGTATCCCTAAAGATAAAGTCCCCTACAAACATAGCATTTTCATCTTGAAAGTAAAATGTTACAGAATCACTACTATGACCTGGTGTAAATATAGGGATGAATTTAAAATTACCAACTTCTACTTCTTTCATATCAGTTAAATTACTCTTTTTAAATATTTTAAGCCTTCTATTAGAGTTTAGAAAATCTCTTAAAGCACCAATATGATCAAAGTGTGAATGAGTAACTAAGATACCAATTATTTTATCAGTTCCTACTAATTCTTTAATATTTTTACTATCACTTCCAGGATCGACTATAAGACATGTACCATTATCACTTAAGACATAACAATTTTCCTCTAATGCTCCTGTTACTATTTTTTTAATCTCCATATATATCTCCTATCTACATTATATAGAATAGTAAAAATTATCAAAATCGTCAAGTGAAATTTTTATTTGCATTTTTTTATAATCTAATATAATATAGTTGTTACTGGAGGAATATATATGAATAATGTTAAAGAAGCTTTAAAGTTAGATGATGAAAATTTTATGCTTTTAACTAGTATTCAATCTAATATTATTTATTTAGCACAGATTGAGGATACTAAGTTGCTTAATTATTATATAAGACAATTCAAATCACAAGTTAAAAGACTTAATTATGAGAATATTTTAGAGTTAATAAATAATTTTTTAGTTAAGGGAAATGTAAAGATTATTAAAGTTTTAGAGTATATATTAGGATTTGATTTAGAAGAAAATAAAGATATTTATGATGATTTTGATAAATCTATCGATAAAAGTAGAGAGGGAATTTTAGAAGAATTAGCAATATTAAAAGATTTAAAGAAATATTTAAATTTTTGTAGGCATAATATGGAGTATGAAAATCTAGACCAAATATTTTTGTTTATACTATGTTTAAGAAGAATGCATGATAGTGATAGATTAGATTTTGATTATCAGTTTAATAATTATATTTTAGCTTTAAAGGGAGAATCTATTAGATTAAATAATTCTGATGATAAAAAAGATTATAATATAATAAAAGAATATGTAGAAGATAAGAAGGATAAAATAAAGGAACTAACGATTTAAGTTAGTTCTTTTGTTTAGCCAAGTTTTAAGGTGAATGGATTATTTTTAGTTCCGTCTCCCCCTGTTATTATGATGTTAGATTTTAGATTTAAGGATGGCTGGGTACCGTAAGCAAGAGTCGGAATGATGAAGCTCGCGCTACCAATGTTGAAGACATAAAGCACGCTAGACGCACTATATGGTGTTAAAGTCAAATAAGTTGTATTATTACCATATCTGTCAAATTGCCCTGACATTAATTCTCCAAATCTTAACAATCCTACTTTAGCATCTGTTGTTGATGAAGTCGTACTACTCATATTAGTATCTGTATATTTGGCTAGTTTATATGAATCACTACTTCCTACCGTTCCTAGATACCAAGTTGTACTATCCTCTATCATGTCACTATATGTATTATCGACATATCTTGTTAGATATTCTCCATTTAAAAATGTACCAATTACACTATTAGTTGAATAATTAACTTCACTATTTGAACTTCCAAATGCACTTGTTATAAATGTTCCAGAATTTTTTAAGGGTTCAGCACTAGTTATCTTAGTCAAACCTGAAGTCTCATGACTTACTATTCTATATAAATTATTCTCATCATTTCCAAATCTTATATATTCGCCACTATATCTTGTATTAAGTAGTGTTCCTGATAGATTACTATCATTATCGCCTTCTAAGCGATATGGATTATCTATTGTTCCATTGCCATCTACAATACGAACGCTAGATTTTAGATTTATGGATGGCCGAACGCCGTTCGCAGAAGTCGGAATGCTGCTATTCACGTCACCATAGTTGCTCACTTGACGCACTTTAGACGTACTATATGGAGTCAATGTCTTCCAATAAAGTCCATTATTTAAATAGCCATTACCATAGGTTGTTCCATAATAACTAGATTGATATTCATACATATTAAGTAATCCTACTGCATCTATTACTATTGTACCATCATTACCAGGTCTTGTTATACTTCCTAAACTAGTTGAATCCATTGTTGCATTCCATTTAGCATCTGTTACGATAAAATTCTCATAATCTCTTAAATTACCAAGAAAACCATCTACTGTTGTATCATTTAACCATTCTTCTATATAACTTCCTTCAAAGGCAGTACTACCACTGGAATAAGTAATTGCACTTATATTCCACTGTGTTACTAATTTAGTTGTCTTCGTTTCATTATTAACACTCACTGCTCTCCATAATTTACCACTATACCAAATATAATTATTAGGGTCTTCTCCTGTTATAAACGTATCTACTCCATCATCATAAGTACTTCCATTACCTAAGTTACTTGATAAAAGTTTCTCAGATACTGTTAATAATATATCTTCAGGATTACCATCTTTTCCATAAACATTAACCTGGACACTAAATTACAATCCTCCTCCATCTCCTTGAGGATTATAATCTTCATCTACATACATTCTAAGTCTATAAGTATTACTTTCACTACTACTCATACTACTTGTATATAAACTCATCTCTCCCGCTGGTCGGCCTGTAAAGTTATTAGCATTTGTCTCTTCATTGTATGTCTCTGGACTCATTACTTGTTCTTCTGTTCCATCACTAGTTAATCTTGTTAAATATAACTTTATATTAGAGCCATCTATCTTTCTAGCTCCACTATCTGTTACATCTTTAGCAGTAATTTCATAATTAATATTTACATCTCCTGATATCTTACTACTTACAGTAAAATCAAAATACTCTCCAGGATTTAATCTTTTCTTTCCTGTCTCATCTGTTGTAGGTAAGGCTCCGTTTAAGGAGATTGTATTACTACTTTCAGTATAACTCATCGTAATAGAACCTGTTGTTATTGTATTTTCTCTTTGTCCTACTCCAGTAAACCTAAAAGCTGCATAACTTACTCCTATTAAAGCTATTACTAATAATAACATTAATCCTATTATTAACATTTCTTTTCTTGTCTTCAACATTTTTACTCCTCCTATTTTTTATAAGTCTGTCCAATTACTTATCTTTTATTCTTTATTTTTATTTTATTATATTTTATAACATTTATCAATATTTTTGACATTATAAAAGAACAAAATATACCTATCCTGCTCTTATTCCACAACGAAAGAAAGTAAATATATTACTTATTAAGAAGTATAATAAGGAGTATAAGTACCCCCCCTCCAGGTAACATTTTGTAAACCTGGGGTTCCATAAAAATGACGAATTAATTTACCCTGTAATTGATGATTTATTTTACTCTGATAAATTAAATTAGCCATATTCCATTACTTCCTTTCCTATCTTTGTTAACTTAATCATAACAGAAAAAAAGAACTTAGACAAGCCCTTTTATTTATAATTATCTGCTCTAACTTCCATAAAGCTTTGTGGATGATTACATACTGGACATACATCAAGTGCATCTTTACCAACATATACATGTCCACAGTTACGACAAATCCAAATCTTGTCTCCATCTTTATGGAACACTCTATCATCTTTAACATTCTTAAGAAGTGTTAAGTATCTTTCTTCATGTTCTTTTTCAATCTTTGCTACACTCTCAAATAGGAATGCAAGACGGTCAAATCCTTCTTCTCTAGCAGTTTCAGCAAAACCTTTATACATATCAGTCCATTCATAGTTTTCACCAGCTGCTGCATCCTCTAAGTTAGTCATTGTATCAGGAATATCTCCACCATGTAATTCTTTAAACCATAGTTTAGCATGTTCCTTTTCATTATTAGCTGTTTCTTCAAAAATTGCAGCTATTTGTTCATAACCATCTTTACGAGCTTTACTAGCATAATAAGTGTACTTATTACGAGCTTGACTTTCTCCAGCAAAAGCTGTCATTAAGTTTTGTTCTGTTTTTGAACCTTTTAATTCCATTAATATTACCTTCCTTCTATAATTATTTATATTAAAAAGATTTCTCTTTTAATATACTGCTTCTATCTTTAAAATTCGTATGTAATAATTTTAAAGCTTTAGGACTACCAGGATAATCAAGATATGTTTTATATATGTTTATAACATCAGGATTTTTATAACTTATTTTAATTTTACTCATCTTATCATCCTGGTATAACCCCTCACTTCTTTTTAAATTTATTTCTGATTGCTTTGCTATAGGTGCTAGAGCTTGACCTCCACCCCCTACACAACCATTAGGACAGTTCATTACTTCAATAAAATCATAATCTTGTAATTTAGTTAGAATTGTCTCAACATTAGGCATACCACTAACTGCTGCTACTTTTAGATGATAGTTACCAACTTTTACATTGGCTTCTTTTATTTTATCACTACTTCTTATTTCTTTAAAGTCTAAAAATACATTATTTTCTTTTCCAGTTAACAAATAATCAGCACATCTTAGTGTTGCTTCTAAAACACCACCACTACTACCAAAGATAACACCAGATCCACTTCCTTTGGAAAAAATCTCGTCAAAATTTTCTTCTTTTGACTTATTAATATCTATATTGCTCTCTTTTAAAAGCATAATTAATTCACTAGTAGTGATAGCGATATCCATTCCCATTTCTGTTCTTTTAATCTCAAATTTCTTAGCTGTACAGGGAACTACTACAACATTAATCACATCTTTTTTATCTAGTTCTTTAATCTTTAAAAAATAGGTATTTAATAGGCTACTTAAAATACCAATAGGACTTTTAGTAGTTGATAGATTTTTTCTTAAGTTTTCGTGAAAAATTTCTAAGTATTTGACCCAAGCTGGGCAACAAGAGGTAAATTGAGGTAAATTTTTTTTAGTTTTTAATCTTTCTATTAATTCTGTAGCTTCTTCTACTACAGTCATATCAGCTCCAAAAGTCACATCGAAAACATAATCGAATCCTGCTTCTTTTAAAGAACCAACAAGTTGTTTTTCTAAGAATGTACCTGCTTCAAGACCAAATCCTTCTCCTATAGAAGTTCTAACAGCAGGAGCTATAGAAATAGTTACAGTCTTATTAGTATCATGTAGATAATCTAAAACTTTTTTATAGTCATATTTAGGAACTAGTGCACCTACTGGACAATTTAAAATACATTGTCCACAGTTGATACAAACAGCTTCTTTAGTTTTAGTATAATCATATTTAATACCAACAAGATTCTCACAGACAGTTTTACATCTACCACAGTCTATACATCTTTCTTTTATTCTTCTTATTGCGATATTATCTTCATCTAATCTAACAGCTTTCTTAATATCTTTTTCTTCACTAATGGTTTTACTTGAATCCATTGTAATCACCTTTACTACATTCTTCACAAATTCCTTCTAAAACTAAATTAACTTTTATAATTTTATTTGAAGAAACATTTGATAATATTTTATTAATAACGTCATCACTAAGATAAATATCACTAATCTTACCACAGTGTAGGCATCTAAAATGATAATGATTACTATTAAAATCATAATAGGTACCAGTGGAACAATCTATCCTTGTTACTATTCCATCTTTTACTAACTTATTTACAGTTCGATAGACAGTAGCTTGACCAATAGAAGGATATTTTTCTTTTACTAACATAGATAATTCTTTTATGTTAGGATGAGTGTAACAATTACTAATAACTTCTAGTATTTGTTTCCTTTGATTAGTTTCTCTTTCCATAGTCTTCACCTTATTGATAAATATTATCATTAAAATTATATAAAAACATTAACTGCCTGTCAATCAGTTTTTTTATTTTTTTACAAAACAAAAATGCTACAATGAGTAGCACTGTTTTTTTATCTTGATTTTGATTGTTCATCTATCTTAGTGTTTTCATTTGAAATGTAAATATTGTCAGATAACTTTACTATTTCTTGTTTTTCGCCATCTACATCTTTATAACTATAGCTTTCAACATTATCATATTCGTCAGTTAAAGGAATAATAGTTTTACTAAAGCTGCCAAAGTTAAGATTTGCAAATTCTTTTTCTTCATCTATAGTATTATAATCAACTATTTCATCTTTTAGATAATAGTAATAAGCTTCAATTAATCCTTTTTCTAAAGCTTCTTCTGTAGTATATATTTTGCCTTTATATTCCCACTTTATTACAATTTTATCATTAAATTTTTTCCTTGTAAATTTAACACCTTCAATAGAATTATATCCAATTTCAGTTTTTAAATTTTTACTTAATCTTTCTTTATATTCATCTTCTGATACTCTAACTTCTTTTGTTCCTTTCATTTCAACCTTAACTATATTTTTATCTATAGCATCTTTTAAAGTCATATATTCACTTTTGATAAAATCAGGTCTTTTATTTTCTACATCTTGAAAATAGTGTCTATTATTTATTAGTGTTGTACTTTGAGAAAAATCATAACATTGATATATATTTTGAATTATTTCATTTTCTTCTATTGATTCACCATATATGCTATAGTATAAATCACTTAATATTTCATCAAAAGAATTATTTAATTCATCTAATTCCTGTTGATTTAAAAAGCCTATATTAGTTATTAATATACCATATAATTTTCCATACTCTTCTACAGGTAGATTATTAAGTATAACTTCATCTAATTTAGAATCATCTCCATTAAAGTTTATATCCCATATAGCATCACTACCTATAATTTCCATTAAAATTTGAATTATTTTTACTTCTTCTTGATAAGAAGCAATTTTACAGCCATAATATTCAGTTGATATTATTTCGGCACAAGCTTCTTTAACATACTTATATTCATTATTATCTTGTAATAAGTGTATTAGTTCATGATATATTGTATCTGGATTATTTAAGTTTACAGTATGAATAACATTAGGCTCTTCTACAACGTTATAATATCCTACTGCGTTTGATAAGCCTCTTTCTTTCATTTCTTCATATGTAACAGTAACTACTTCTATATCAGTTGTTTTTTCTTTTAAGGACATTATTCTATCTTCTGTCATAGGAGTGTTACATATATCTCTAATTAAATCCTCATTGTATAGGAAATCATCTCTAAGTTCTCCAATGTTTGCTGGCGATTTTAGGGAATTAGATAACGAAGTATAATCATAATACTCATTATACTCTGTTTCTAGAGACGCTATATTTAACTCTTCTAATTCTTGTTGAGCATTATAAACATTATTTTCTAGATTATAGATATTAAAAGAGTTTGAAAGTGTTAAAGCTAAATTTAATGTCAATATAATCTTAATATCTTTATTTTTATTAAAAAATTCCTTTATTTCATTATATTTATCTTTAATATCTAGTCCTTTACAAAGAATAGCATTTTCTCCATTATACAAAAAGAACTTAATAATATCTTCTTTTCCATCTTTATAAAAGTGTTTATAGCCTGTTTCTTTATTTATAAAGATTTTATATTCTCCATCTTGTTCTAAAAATTCTTCGTTAGTTTTATCAAAGATGCTTTTTAATAATTCTAATACAGTGTTTATACTAATATTTTTCTTTTCATGATTGTGATAGTAATAACACTCTAAATTATTCTCTAGTAAATCTATGTAGATTATTTTTTTATTATAATTAATTATGCCAATATGTTTCATATTGATAATCCTACTTTTTTACATAATACCATAGTTTTCAAACTTTTAGTTGTTTTTTTAAGGTATTAAGCAATTCTTTACAGCCATTATATATTTCTTCATAAGTAATATCAAATTTATGTGAATACCAAGGGTCATCTATTTCTTTATTATTCTTAGTAAAATCTAATAATTTATATATTTTATCACTTGTACCAAATAACTTTTTCATAGATATAACATTGTAATTATCCATACCTATAAAGTAATCATACTTATCATAGTCACTCTTTAATAATCTAGTGGCATAATGTCTCTTATAAGGAATATTGTGTTTATCTAACATTTTCTTAGTTCCAGGATGCATGTCATTACCTATTTCGTCATTGCATGTAGCTCTTGACTCTATTAAAAATTCTTTTGCAAGACCTTCTTTTTTTACTAAATCTTTAAAGATAAACTCAGCCATTGGACTTCTACAAATATTACCTAAACATACAAAACAAATTCTTATCATAACTACCCTTCCTATTCATTATTAAATTTTAATAATTCTCTTATATCATCAACAGATAAGTTTTGGAAACTCTTGTACTCATCACCATCATTTTCTATTAGTTTATCACTAAGTATTTTCTTCTTTGCCTGCAAATCAAGAATCTTCTCTTCAATTGTTCCTTTAGTAATTAGTTTAATAACTTCTACAGTATTCTTTTGTCCTATACGATGAGCTCTATCTGTCGCTTGATTCTCAGCTTGCGGATTCCACCATAAATCTAAGTGTATTACAATATCAGCACTGGTTAAATTAAGTCCTGTTCCTCCACTTTTTAACATAATTAAGAAGATATTAGTATCATCTGTATTAAATTTATCTACTAATTCTTGACGTTTCTTACTACTAACAGAACCATCTATAACATAACTAGTAATACCTTCTTTAGTAAGATTATCTTTTACGATGTTTAAAGCTGTTCTAAAACTGGTAAATAAAAGTATTTTATGGCCATTAGATACTGCTTCTTTAACTACATCTATTAAGTGTTCTATTTTAGAAGATGTCTTATTATAGTTATCAAAGATAATCTTAGGGTCAATACATACTTGTCTAAGTCTTGTTAGTAATGTAAGTATTTGCATTTTGTTCTTAGAAAAACCTGCACTTACTAACTCTTCCATCTCTTCTTTAGTCTCTTTAACTAAAGCTGCGTATATCTTCTTTTCTTCATCACTTAAATCTATATAAATATTATTCTCTAACTTATCAGGTAAATCTTTTAATACTTCATTTTTCTTACGTCTCAATATGAATGGTTTAACTTGGCTTCTTAATTTACTTAAAGTCATATTAGTATCATCATCAAAGTCTTCTCCTATCTTATACTTTTCACTAAACTTAGTTTTATTAGCAAGAAAGCCTGGCATTATATAATCAAAGATACTCCATAACTCTAGAATAGAATTTTCAATAGGTGTTCCTGTTAGAGCAAGTTTAACTTCACTGTTAATGCTCTTAACCGCTTTAGTTAGCATAGCAGTAGGATTCTTAATATTTTGGGCTTCATCGATAATCATAACTTTAAAATTCATCTCTTTATAGATATCTAAATCTTCTCTAAGTAAGCCATAACTAGTAATATAGACATTACCATTATAGATTTTTAATTTATTATGTCTATCTTTCTTTAAACCTGCAAAAATACTTCTTTTAATATCATCACTGAACTTATGAAATTCATTATCCCAGTTATAAACTAATGCTGTTGGAGTTACTATTAATATTTTAGCAGCATTATCTTCTTCTAAAACTCTTCTAATAAAGATAATAGTCTGTAAGCTTTTACCAAGTCCCATCTCATCTGCAAGGATTCCCCCAAGACCACATTTATATAGATTATAAAGCCATTTAACACCATCTTTTTGATAAGGTCTTAAAAGATTATTCTCTTCTCTTGTAAAGATAATATTACTATTCTTATATTCTTTAAAGTTTTTTACAAAGTCATCAAATAAATTATTAGTCTTAATAAATCTATTCTTACTTCTTAAACTATCAAGATAAAGGGCTCTAAACTTAGGTATTTCTCCCTTTTCATCCTCTAAGTCTAAATCTTCTTTTAACTCTTCTAACTCTTTAAGAGATGGGTCTAGTAAATCTAAAACATCACCACTTTTTAATCTATAATACTTCTTTTTATTTTTTAAACTTAAAAAGATATCATCTAACTCACTAGGGCTTACATTATCAAGTTTAAATTCGTAATTTAAGATATTGTCTTTTCCTATGCTGAAAGTAGTACTTCCTTTTACCTTTTTTATTAAGTTTGTATTTTTTAACTTTTCACTGGTAAACACTTCGTAAATATCAGTTAACTCATCTAAACCATTTTCTAAGAACTCTCCTACTTCATCTATATCATAAAGCTTAAGTTCACTATCAAAACCATATTTAGTAATATCTAAAAAGACATTTCTTTCAAACTCTTTATCTCTAATTACATCACTATCTTTTTTATCTAAGTAATTAACTTCTATATCACCATAAGTAAATATTATTTTACATTCTACGTATAACTCTAAAATATCAAAATATAACTTAACAGAAGGAGTTTTTACTATAACTAAGTCATCTACGGAATCATCAAGTTCAACTTTATCTTTAATATTAGGTATTAAAAAATCTTTAACATCTTTAAATCTATCATCTGAAAAGGTTAAACTATCTATTTCTTCTTCTAAGATGTTTCTAGCAATGATACTTTCTATTTCATTTAATTTATAAATACCATTTTTATCTATTAAATATCTATAATCACTACAAAGATTAGTTAAATCTCTTAAGTTGGCATCTATGTTTAAAGTATGCGTATTATTTTCTCTAGTTACTTTGAAATTAAAAGGTAGGCCTTTAATTAAAGGTAATTCTCTATTAATAAAAGGAGCTTCTACATAAACACTATCTACTATTTCAAATAAATCATCTAAAGTATTTTTAGTAGGGATTAAATAGGAGTCATAACGATAAAGTCTAGAATATGCTAATTCTATAAAATTAATTATTTTCTTACTTTCAGTATTAAAATAATAATTTCTATTATCATAAATAAATTCTTTACCAAATTTGACTTCGCCACCATTACGATATTTATCAATAAAAGAATTTACTTTTGTACCCAAAGCATACATTTTACTTGACCCTATTTTAAATCTTAGTTCATAATATGAAACATAGTTATTGCTATAGTAACTGTAGTAGTCACGATGAGTTTCTAACCTAAAATATGGAATAATAAAGGCTTCTTTTTTGATGATAGTTTTATTATTGGCAACAGTTTTTATTTCATTTAAAAGATTATTAGCATAGTAATCAGCAGTATCATTTTCATCAATTAAAAAATATTCTCCTTGATATTTAATTAAGGATGCAGCAACGTGTTTACAAGATGATGTAGCACTATATTGAGGACAAGTACAAGAAGTATCAATTATACTATGCTTTGTATCTGTATATATTGTAACTATATAAGATTGAAGAGTATGTTCTGATGAGACAATAAATCTATAAATTAGTTCATCATAATCTTGTCCCATGCCAACATATTTAACTTTTCTATTATCATAATTTAAACCTTTTTGTAAATCACTATAAGAAACATATTTTAATAATTCATCAGTCATACTATCACTTCCTCGTATTAGTATAACATACTAGAAAATAAAAAGCATCTAATAATTATACTAGATGCTTAAATGTTAAATATGAATATTATTTGACATACAGTCAAGTCTATGTTTTTATTTTTTCTTATCTAAATCAATAAGTTCATACTTACGGTTACCTACACCAAGGTCATAAGCTACTTCTACAGTATGTACACCATGAAGTGATTCAATTCTTTGTATTAATTTATCTTTACCAGGGTCAGTAGAGTTATATACAAGGTCAAGACAAGCTTGATCTACTGCTACAGGATCAGTTGATGCAAGAATTCCGATATCTTGCATACAAGGAGCTGAGGCATTACCATCACAGTCACAATCTATTGAAATATTTTTCATGACATTGATATA
>CALWAJ010000031.1 GCA_944373065.1 uncultured Bacilli bacterium | reverse complement strand
TTAGGAACACTAGGGTCTCTAAAGAAGAACTTTCCTTCCATCCTTAAATGACATATTAAGGCTTTAGTAGTAAGAAAAATAACTATCCATTTGCCTCTTGTCGTAATAGATTCAATTTTCTCACCTACTAAATCCATCTTAAACTTATCTATATCACCAATAATTATATTATCCCAATAGACATCTACCTTTTTAATAGTCTTACCTATAATAATATGTTCTAATGTCTTACTTACTGTAATTACTTCTGGTTTTTCAGGCATTATTAATCACTTCTTTCACTTCTTAAATCTAATTTGTATAATCTTTCAATTCTTTGCTCTTTTTTAAAAGTATCAACTTCATCAATAAAATTCCATCCAAATTTCTCATATAAGCCTATATGTTTTGTATATAGAAATAATTCATCAAAATCAATATTTTCTTTAGCATTATCAAATACGCTTTCTAATAATCTTCTTCCATAGCCTTTACCTCTATTTTTCTCGTCTATATAGACATTAGCAAGCCAAGGATAAATATCTGGTCTAACACTTAAATCATCATAAGCAAATTAATACATGCCAATAATTTCATTATCTAAAAACACCCCATAAGTTTGTGGCAACCTATTATCTTCCATACTGTGTTGCATAAAGCATTTAACTGCATCCTTACTATATCCATCACGTTTACCCCACCAATTATACATCCATTCACTTATTTTATCTAACGTTTCATTATCAACATTTACTAATTTTCTAACTTCTAAATTGTTCATTTAAAAACTTCTCCTACTTAGCTTCATACCAATCATTACCTGTTTCAATATCTACTTTTAAAGGAACATCTAACTTAATAACATTTTCCATCTTATCTCTAACTAACTCTTTAACTTCCTCTAATTCATCTTTATAAACATTTAAGACAAGTTCATCGTGCACTTGAATAAGTATTTTACTCTTTAAGCCTCTTTTAGTCATTTCTCTATGTAAATCTACCATCGCTTTTTTTAATATGTCGGCAGCACTACCTTGTATAGGAGTATTAAGAGCCATTCTCTCTCCTCCACTTCTTACCATGTAGTTACTACTCTTTAACTCATCAATAACTCTTCTTCGGTTCATAATAGTAGTAACATAACCATTTTTATAAGCTTCTTTCTTTTCTTTATCCATATATTCACTAATACCAGGATAAGTCTCTAAATAGTTATCCATAAACTTCTTAGCACTACCTACATCTATCTTTAAGTCTTCAGATAGACCAAAACTACTAATACCATAAAGAATACCAAAATTAACCGCTTTAGCAGTTCTTCTCATAGATTTATCTACATCTTTAATATCTACTTTAAAGATATCACTAGCAGTCTTTGCATGAATATCTTTATCTTCTTTAAAAGCCTCTATTAAATTAGTCGCTTTTGATAATGAAGCAAAGACTCTAAGCTCTATCTGCGAATAATCAGAACTCATAATTATAGAGTTTTCTTCAGGTATAAAAGCTTTTCTAATTAATCTTGTATAATCACTTCTAATAGGGATATTTTGTAAATTAGGCTCAGTTGATGAAAGTCTTCCTGTTCTAGTTAAACATTGGTTAAAGATAGTATGAACTTTACCATCTTCTTTTATCTTATCTAAAAGGCCAACTACATAGTTAGCATATAACTTAGTAAGCATTCTATATTCTAAGACTTTATTAACAACAGGATGATATGGACTTACTTTACCTAAGATATCTCTACTAGTAGAATAACCCTTTTCATCTTTCTTTCTCTTTTTTGGATAAGGGAGTTCTAACTTTACAAATAACACTTCGCCTAATTGTTTAGGAGAACTAATATTAAACTCACATCCTGCATCTTTATATATATCTTCTTCCATATCCTTTATTTTAACTTCTAACTCATCTTTTAACTTTAATAAGTAATCTTTATCTACTCTAATACCCGTTAACTCCATATCAGTAAGAACATAAGCTAAAGGCATCTCTATTTCACTAAATAATTTAGTCTCACCAAAATCATCTATTTTAAGTAAGAAATCACTCTTAGTATTATAGATAAAGCTACTCTTTAAATTACATTGTCTAATAGTCTCATCTAATTCTACTTTCTTTCTTCTTTTTAAAGTTCCATAAGTATCTTCAAAAGACTTAATCTCTACCTTTAAATCATTCATCAAAGTAGTAATATCATCGTTCATTTTATAATCTAATAGGTAAGATGCAATCATGGCATCATAGTTACAATTATTTAATTTAATACCAAGTTTATTTAGTAAAATATAACACTTCTTAACATCATAAGTAGCCTTAGGAGTATCATTTTCAAATAATTCTCTATGATTAATTACATCTTCTCCTTTTATAAAACAAGTTCCACTCTCGTTTGTAAAACTAACACCAATAATAAAAGATTCATTATAATTATAAGCATTCATCTCAATATAAAAGGAATATTCACTACTACTATCAAAGTCTTTAACATCTACTTCTTTTATTTCTATAATTTTATCACTATTACTATCATTATCTTCTTCTTTACTAATATCTATATTATTAACTTTCTTTAAAAGAGATTTAAACTCTAACTCTTCTAGAATATCTATATATTTAGCTCTATTTAACCCATTATATTTACAATCTTCTAGACTAAACGGAATATCTACATTTCTATAAATAGTTGCAAGGTCATAACTCATATAAGCGCTTTCTTTATCATTAATTAGTTTCTCTTTAGTCTTAGGAGTTAATTCATCAACATGAGCATATAAATTATCTAAAGTCTTATATTTCTCTAATAGATTAATAGCAGTTTTCTCTCCAATTCCTTTAACACCAGGTATATGATCAGACATATCTCCCATTAAAGCTTTAAGATCAATCATATTAATAGGCTCTACCTTATAAGTTTCTCTAAATACTTCCCTATTAAATCTAATAAATCCTTTAGTTTTTAATAATTTAACATCTACTTCATCACTTATTAATTGAAGTAGATCTTTATCACTAGAAACAATCGTTGCAATAAACTCATCTTCTTCATCTACTTCTTTTGCAAGTGTACCTATTATATCATCAGCTTCATAATTATCTATTTCAAAATGTTTAATTCCCATTGCATCAAGAACTTCTTTAGCTTTAGGAAACTGTAATCTTAAATCATCCGGCATCTCTTTACGTCCTGCTTTATATTCATCATACTTATCATGTCTAAAGGTCTTCCCTTTATCAAAAGCCACTAAAATATAACTAGGCTTCTCTTCTTCAATAATTTTATTCATCATATTAATAAAGCCATACAAACCATTAGTAGGAAAACCTTTAGAATTTCTCATAATAACTCCACTATAACTAGTAGCATAGTAACTCCTAAATAAAAGATTATTTCCATCAACTAATATTATTTTTTTCATATCTAACCACTCTTTCTTTATTTAACTATCTCTTTCTTTATATTATAATTGATAAAGACAGTAGAGACAATCGATAAAATAAATATTACATAAAATACATTTTCTTTTACATATATTGAAATAATCGATAATATTCCAAATATAATTACTTCTGTAAAACATAAACTCATCTGCCCCACTGCTGATAACATTTCATTATCTTCTTTATTATTCTTAATAATATTTTGAATAGAAGTTTGTATTGAGGTCTCATATACTTTGTCGAAATTATCACTTAACATCTTATTTAATGATACCAACACTTTATCTTTAGTTAACAAATAAAACCCTGTAATTAAAATTTTTATCCCTGAAACTAAACTATTCGCTTCATATATATTTTTATCAGTATATCTACCTATTAAACTAATGGTTATTATTTGAAATAGCAACGAAAGTACTATAACAGTTCCAAATAAAGTGAAATCATTTAAAATAATATACAAGTATAAAGGAACAAAGAATCTTTCAATTATATGATTAGTTCTTAAAGCATAAATTACTTTATATTTACTTTTACTTTTTAACAAATATTTAAATGTTACTATAAAGGCATTCTTACTACTTTTAGGTTTATAATCTATTTTTTTAACCATAATATATTGTAGTAAGAAGAAAAATATTATTAAGACAAGTATAATAATATTATTACTACTAACAACTCCCCAAGTTATTAAGCAGCTAGCCATAACAGCACCCAATATTTTTGATATATAAACTATACTGTTAAACCTTCCTCTATGATTTGTATTTACATATTTACTAGATAATGCATCACTAGCAGGATTAGCAAGCCCCATGAGTCCCATCGTTATAATAAAAATTATAATGCTATTATACAAATTATCAGTAAACAACATAAAATAAGCATTGATTATACTAAATATATTAGAGATTAATATGCAATTTGCAAGGCCTATTTTTTCTGATATTGTTATAAAAAGTGGAGTAATCAACCCAGTAATAAAAAATCTCACTCCATATATTAATAATATTAAATAAACTGGCAGCCCCGCTTTATATAACATTACAGCACCAAATGTTTCTCCTAATGCTCTAGCAAAGTCTCTAAAGAACTCACTTAAGTAAATATATTTATATTCGTTCTTATAGAAAATATACTTCATAACAACGCATCTTTCTATTACTAACAGTACATTTCTATTGTATCACACTAAAAGAAATATTTAAAATTATTTTAAATTTAAAGCAACTGTTGTATTGATTATTTCCTCCTCACTACTTTCTAATTCATTAACTCTATCACACATAAACAAAGTAAGAACAACAGCCATTATATAGATTAGGCTA
Source organism: uncultured Bacilli bacterium (assembly GCA_944373065.1). Classification (GTDB taxonomy): domain Bacteria; phylum Bacillota_I; class Bacilli_A; order RF39; family UBA660; genus Onthousia. Next base: position 9,060 of record CALWAJ010000031.1, on the reverse strand, counting down.
ACTCCTAAAGCAGTTTTTAAAATATTTTTTAAATTTAACATAACTATCACTCCTTCTTTCTGATATCATTTTATATCGAACAGATGTTTATGTCAATAACTTTTCGAAGATTTGTTTGACATTTTACACATGCTATGCTAAACTATATACAAATAAAGGAGGAAGTGTGTCAAATGGAAAAACTAACTGATAGACAGTATGATATATTACAGATAATTAAAAAATTAATTGCAAAAAACGGGTACCCCCCTACTGTAAGAGAAATAGGAGATGAAGCGAAATTATCTAGCCCTGCAACTATTCATTTTCATATTAAACAACTAGTTAAGAAGGGATATATTAAGAAAGGTGCAGGAACTAACAGAACTATCGAAGTCTTAGTTGATAATGAATATTTAGATAACGAAGACGATGTTGTAAAAGTACCACTACTTGGTAAAGTAACAGCAGGAACACCTATTGAAGCGATAGAACGTCCTGATGAAACTTTCGCTTTGCCTACAGAACTTTTTGGTAATAAAAAAGAAATATTTACTTTAAAAGTTAGTGGTGAATCTATGATTAATGTAGGTATATATGATGGTGACATCTTAATAGTAGAACGTCAAAGCACCGCCAAAAACGGGGATACAGTAGTTGCAATGAATAATAACAATGAAGCGACTGTCAAAACATTTTATAAAGAAAATGGGCATTTTAGATTACAACCAGAAAATGATACAATGGATCCTATAATATTAGATGAAGTAACAATACTTGGTAAAGTTGTAGGATTATATAGAAAATTTTAAAAGAGGCTAAATTACTTAACCTCTTTTTTCAATAAAAGTTTTTTTACAAATGAATTATTATACTTAATATATCTATCAATAACATTTCTTTTATTAAGATATTCAATTATTTCTTCAAAATTTTTTTCTAAATATCTAAAGTCATCTCTATTAAAACGTTGTAAATTTTCTTGTTCCAAAAATATAGCTAGATTTATATCATCTGCATAACGCCTTAGGGGAGCACTGCTTCTTAAATAAGGCGTATCTTTTGTTGGATTCATTATATATGCACTATTTTCATAAAACATTCCAAACGCTAGCTTTTCCGCTAAATATAAGTTTACTAATACCGAAGGAAAGGCAATCATATCATTAACTGTTCCTGCTTCTAAACTTCGCATATTAACTTTATCACTATTATTTGCCACTTTTTTCGTCAACTCTTGCATCATAAAAATAGATTTATCTACCAAAGTTAATTGTTTCTTCTGTTTTAATATCTTAAGTGCATCTGTTGCAAACAAATTAGCATCGACAATCACTTTATTTCTACTGACTTTACACTCTTCCATCTTTCCATCATTATTAAAAACAAACTGAAAACATATAGCATTTTTAGGCTTTTTACTTTTTAACATACTTAAATAATCATGGGAAAGAACTTTAGGAAGCATATCATAATTAATATTTTTATCACCATCTCTAATATAAAAACTAGTTCCTTGTCTATATGAATTAATACTAAGTTCTCTATTATTACTTAAAAAAGATGGCACATCTGTAACGTAAACATTAAATAAATACAAGTCTTTATCTTTTCTAATAGAAAATGCACTATCTAAATCAGGTGAATTTGTAGAGTCTAAGGATATAATAGGAGCTTGTTTAATTAAAAATGGTAATTTATCAGCATCATAACTAATAGTATCAAAATATGTTTGTCCTAAATCTATTTTTACTTCATCATTAATAAATTTATTGGTCAGACTATATAAAGCATTAGTATTAACAATATGCTCTATCTCATTAAACACATCTAGAAATTCTATATTACTATTATTAATATCAAGTTTTTCTTTATATTTATTCATAATAAGTATTATATCTTTGACTACATTTGATTTCAAATGCTTATTTTTTAATACAATTAAAATCTTTTGAAATTTATCACATGCAGAAGCATAGTCAGATTCCTTATCAAGTATTTTATTTAACTCATTAACATAAGACGAAATTGTCAAACCAACTTTATTACTGACATAACCGTTTAGCCAATTTTTATCAACAATATTATTCAAAGAATTAAAATCAATTTCAATTAAATCAAAGATATTAGTATTTTTTACAAACTTTCTAGTTAAAAATTTATAATCATAAATTACATGAACAGCAACAAGTAGCTCATCTTTCGTTAACTCTTGTTTTTGTAAAAAATACCTAACAGCTTCAAATACATCACAATTTTCATTTTCTCTAAAAAGAAATAATTCTAGATTAGCTTTTAAATCATTAAGGCCATGAAACCATTTTATATTTTTTTCTTCATCATCTAACATTTTATTAATCATTTTTAAAAGAGATATTTCTTCACTAGAAAATCGCTCATTTTTATTGAGTCTATTTTTTATATACCCATTCAATCTCTCCGCATAATCCAATAAAAAATCAATATTTAAAAATGCTTGTAATTTTATTTTCTTTCCCATAATTCCCCCTATGATATCAACTTTCTAATTATATAACTTGCAATTAACAACCCTGCACTACTAGGTACAAAAGCATTAGAACCAATTATAGTTTTATCTAAAACTTTATTAGGTAATTCAATCGATGTACAAACAGTAATTTGTTTTTGTACTTTTTTATCAAATTTATTTCTCATAATCCTAGCTAGTGGATCATTATATGTTTTATCAAGTGTAGTAATAATTAATTTACTAGGATCAAATCTATTCCCAGTTCCCATAGAACTAATAAAATTAATATTATTTTCTATACAGTAATTAATAATACTTTCTTTAGCTCTAATATCATCAACAGCATCAACAACATAATCTATTTTTTCTTTAAATATTTCTTTAATATTATCGTTATTTATTTTTAAAGTATATGTTAAAACACGACATTTTTTATTAATATTTTCAATTCTTTCACTAAAGCATTCTACTTTATATCTATCAATATTATCGTCAAGAGCAATAAGTTGTCTATTAAAATTAGTAATATCAACTTTATCATAATCAACTAATATTATCTTACAGATACCACTTCTAACTAAACCTTCAACAACATATCCCCCAACTCCACCTATACCAATTACTAATATTGTAGTATTTTCTAATTTATTTAAAGAAAAAGAACCTATTAAGTTCTCTAATCTTGCAAATTTCATAATTAAGCAACCCTTCTATTAGAATTTAATTTACGAATAAGAATCTTCTGTTGTTCTTCTGTTAATACTGGCCACTCTAAATTCTTATTATATACTAAATTATTAAAAGCTGCTAAACTCATATAATGTTCATAATTAGTTGAAGCTATATTTTTATAATTTGTAAGAGTTTTACGTTCATTTTTTGTAGTGTTAAAGAAAGTAATAACACTATCAAGTTCACTTGTTAAAATAACATCAGAATCTTTAATCTCATAATCCAAACTATTAAAGAAATCCAAAATTTCAATTTGTTTATTATAGCCTTCTTTTATTAATTCATTACGTAAATATAAAGAATTTATACTTTTATTTTTTAATAACATTACTCTATTAATAAATTCTGCATTAAATATTTTATCAAAACCTAAAGTTTGTAAGGAAATTTTTCCACTCTTTAATTCTAAAGGATTACTTAATCTAATATTATTTATTATCATACCATATATATAATCAGTAACTTCATTAGGATTATTAGCAGGTAGAGGTAATCTATAAATATCATAGAAATCACTATTATCATAGTTTTTAGTATTAACTTCAACATAGTTAATATCATTATTATAATTAATATTTTTTCTAATAAAATTAGTAACAATAGTAGGATCACTTATAACTTCATCACCAATATAAGACGAAAGCCTTGCTTTACCTACAACAACATCACTAGCATGTAAACCTTTAGCACCAGAATCTAGGACATTTTTTTGAACTTCAATATTTTTTAAATTAGCAGTTACATTAACAGTAACATCTTTTATCATTAATGGTAAGATAATCATAACAACTTCACCTCTCCCATAGGAAGAATATTATATCATATATTTTTATTCCTGACAAGTATTGCATGTTTTAATTTTTTATGATAGACTTTAGTAGTAAATTAATTTTGGCCTGTTGGTGAAGTGGCTTAACACGCGCGCCTCTCAAGCTCGTATTCACGGGTTCGAACCCCGTACAGGCTACCAAAAATGTCTTAAACACCTTTTAAAGGTGTTTTTATTTTTCTTTTGATAACAGCATATTTTATTATCTAGCAAGTGTTCCCATCGGATCCCAAGGCTTTAACTCAACTGGCTCAAGATTTAATTCTTCTAACTGTTCACTAGACAAATATTTCTTATTAATCACCGCTTGATAAACATACTTATCAAACCAAGTATCACTAGCAACGAAGTAGCCTTTATTTCCTACTCCTTCACCCCAACTATTTTCTATTTTCCATTTAGTAGGAACTCCTTCATCCAAATTAACTCCTGTAATTACCATAGCATGATTCATTGCACTCTCATAATTTTCTAACATTTCTTCTTTAGTCATAGAAAAGTCTGTTTTAAAAGTATCATTATAATTAAAACTCTTATCATCAAACACTCCATCTAGCTTATCACTATCTTTAGAACAATCACTACCAAACCATACTAACTCTTTAGCTTCTAATTGTTTAATTACAAGACTTTTAAACTCATCCATAGCAAGATTTAAATAAAGAACGCCTCTTCCTTCAATAACATTACCTAAATATTTTACCGTATAAGTCTTATTAAAAGGCTTATCTTTAGTAGGAGCATTTATTATACTAACATAATCATCTACATTTACATCTGTATATTTCTTATAGAACTCAAGCGGAGTCAAATCTTTAATAATATGATATTTCTTATCTTTATCTGTATATTCAAAATTAAATTTTTTAGGAGGGAGTCCAAAACAGTCAGTTAATATTCTATAAATATCTTCTAAATATAGACATTTTAAATACTCTAAATTATCTTTATTATTTTTAATTCTTGCATTAAACTGTCTTATTTTTCGATTAAGCAATTCATTTACTTCACTCGTATTAGAACTTTGATAAGTTTCATTCATTACTTCCTTAGGTACAATTCCATATTTATTTACAATATTAACAAATAAATCCCACTGTCCTCCATCTTCTATACCTCTAGTTAAGATATGATATCTTTCTCTATTATCATCATCTTCATCTTTTAATTCAATTAAACACTCCATAATATAGTTACATTTTTCTAATTTATCATAAAAAGCGATAAAATTTTGTGACAGTTCAAAATCTTCCAAATTATACTTCTTACAAATAGCTTCTCTTAAAACATTACATCCTGCAAATATCCAACATCTACCAGATGATTTTTGATCTTTAACAGGTAATGTCTCAATATTATTAGAAAAGTTATATAATAGTCTATCTGAAGTTTCTTTATCTCTAACTATCTCACTAATTTTATTCTTATCAAGAGCACATCTTACTATTTTATTAGTATCATCATGCATATAATGATTATCTATTTGCTCTAAAACTTCCCTTTTTATTTCCATATCATCACCATCCATAATAATAGTATATCTATTATAAAAAATTTAATACGACTTTTAACGTGACAAATTTAATGATAAAATATTTATAGGTGATTATATATGGAGATAATTAATTTAGACAAATTGATTACTAAAGATAAACTAGTACCAAATTTTAAAGGTAGTCATAATATATATAATTTTAAAATAGACAATGACATTTATTATTTTAAAGAAGTACCCAATAGAGAATTAGTGATGGAACTAATATCCAAAACTACTGCCTTTGTTTTAGGAATACCTTATCTTGATGAATCTATCGCTATTTTAAATGATAAGTATGGATTACTTAGTAAAAGTTATTTAAAAGATGGTGATAAGAGCTATAGCTTACAAAGCATAATGCAAAGCTACTTTTATGAAAACAATGATGATGAAGAATTGTTAGATTACAAGAAATTAGCAAGTTTAAATAATTTAGAAGATATTTGGTTTGCCCTAGAAGATAGATATGAAGATAATGATATAGTCAAAAGACTTATGAATGGGATTACTAATATATTTATGTTTGATTTACTTCTTAAAGAATCTGATAGGACTTTAAAAAATATCGAAATAATAGAAAATGATAACGAAGTAAGACTTGCACCTTTATATGATACATCAAGTATTTTTAGTGACACAAATACTAAACTAGGAATTGATGAAGATGACTATTTACAAAATGATATTGAAAAATTAAATAAATTCTTAGAATATTCAGATAACTCTTTAAAAGAAAAGTTCTATAGTTACCTTGAAACATTAGATTCTATTGGTATAGAAAAAATTATAGAAGAAACAGAAAAAGAATATAATATAATGATTAGTAACGATTTAAAAGATGAATTAATCACAAACTTTAATGAAAGAATAAGCATGTTTAAAGAATATAAAAAAAGAGTTAGTCGGCACTAATTCTTTTTAGTTTTATTATATCTTTTAGCATTATTATTCATTCTATCTATATCTAAACCTAAGGAATTGAAAATATAAGATGCATCTAACTTAGAAATATTTTCTGTTATATATTTCATTTCATCCAAGAAACTATCATCCCTCATCGTTATTGATAGAGCAATAGAAGATAAGTATGTACCTGTTACATAAGGATAAAGATTATAAAAATCATCAAAATTTAACAGTAATTTATTTATAGTTTTATCACAATTTACTATAGAAAGAATTTTAGCATCTAACATTAAGGGCATATTATTTTTAAAATATTCTCTATCTTTATCATTATAATTTTTAATTATCTTTTCATGATACTCTATTTCTGTTTCTTCTGTTATTTTCATTCCTTTTAAATATTTTTCCATATAATTAATAATAGGATAAATATAATCAATAATTTTATTTTCATCATAGTTACGCATAGAATTTAAGTACTTTATCTCATCTTTTTTAAATCCTTGCATCATAAAATAATCTAAAGCAATTTTCTCATAATAAATTGATGAATATTCATACTTAAATCCTAATGGATCTATATAATTACCATAAGCAAAATTAATATAATGAGCAAATTCATGAATCAAATTAAAAACAAATTTTATAGTATTAGAATTATCTAAGATAATATAAATTCTATTTTCAAACTCAACACAACAATTGATATCGTTATATTTTGTTATTTTAAATTTTTCATTTAACACTAGTTGTTCTTCTCGAGATAATTTATCATAACAAATAATTCTTCCTCTATTTTTAATTTCACAATAAAGCTGATACCATTTACCGCTCTTATCAAATTTAGTTAATAACTCATAAATCATTTTCTCTATATCTTCATCGCTAACATATGAAAACTCTATATCAGAAAGATTTGTATTAATTTGATTTTTCATACTTTCTTTATTTATTATATCTACAAACAAAGGAAAATAATCAACAACAAATGAATCTTGATAACTATAATCTAAATTATAAATTAGTTTAGTTATTAAATAATTTAGAAGATTATATCTTTCCTTATCTTTAAGATATTCTTTCATTTCTTCCTTTGTCATAAATATTCTATTTTCTTTTTCATAACAATAATTACTAACATTATTATATATATTATCAAGCGAATAGGGATAATCAAAAATATCTACTTGTTCTAAAACTTGCAATAGTTCATAAGGTTTTAAAGTACTAGCAGTCTTATTAGCTTCAAATATATCTTTATATGCATTACTTTTAGCATTCATCTCTACCACTCCACTCATTAGTAACACATATTATACTACAAAACAAGAACTAAAACAAGAAAAAAATGGCTTATTTGCCATTTTTATAAAACTCTATTCTATTTTTAAATTCATCTATACCTATAATTTTTAATAATTGATATAAATTAGGAGTCTTAACTCTACCAGTAAGTAAATGTCTAATCATCTCACAAACATCACCAATATGTCCTTTGTATAATGTTGGATCTTCTTTATACATTTTAACACTAGGAGCATAACCCATCTCTTCTGCTAAAACTTTAATCTGGTTATACCAATCATCTTCACTATCAAAGTCCCCATATATTTCTATATATTTATTAATAACATCAAAGTCAATATTATCTTCTATACCTTTATAGGTCTCATTTCTATCTTTATAAAATAAATCATTAAATATATATGCACTTTCAGTTTTTATATCTTTATATGTTGCAATATCCTTTCTTGGTCTTTTACTATCACGTTCTATGTTTAGGAAAGCAATTAACTTATCTTTATCTTTTACCATTAAACCATAGAACTCTTCATCATACTTTTTATAATACTCTAAAGCATCATTATAAATAGTGTCTGCACTAATTCTAGAAAAGTAAGTTCTACAAATATTATTTAACTTCTCCATATCAAAAAGTGTTCCCCCAGTAGGCATCTTCTTAAATGAGAATTTAAAGTCTTCAATTGATTTATCTTTATTTTGTAAATACCACTCTTCAAAATTAGTGTTAGCAAGTGTTGCAAGATATAATCTAACACCTTCCTTAGGAATACCTGCTTCTTCATAGTAACTAACAGCAAACTCAGGATCTTTTCTCTTACTAAACTTACGTATTTTACCATCTTCCTTTTTAGTAAGAGGTGCATGATGAGCATACTTGCATGGCTTAAAGCCTAAGACTTGATTAAGTTGTAAATGTTTAGGAAAACTAGGAACCCACTCATCTCCTCTTAAGACATGAGTTGTATGCATTAAATGGTCATCTATAACATGAGCGAAGTGATATGTTGGAATACCATCTTTTTTAAGTATTACTTCATCAATATCATTTTCTGGTAGCACAATATCTCCTTTAATTAAATCATGTAATACTACTTCATTATGAGAATCACCTGGGGACTTAAGACGAATAACGTAACTATCACCATTAGCAAGATGCTCTTTTATTTCATCAAGCGATAAATCTCTATCAACAGCATAACTTCCGTAAATACCAATTTTTTCTTTTCTTAACTCTTGTCCACTTCTTATATCAGCGATTTCTTCTTCACTCATAAAACAAGG
>CALWAJ010000030.1 GCA_944373065.1 uncultured Bacilli bacterium | reverse complement strand
AAAAGATTTATGTTATTTTTCAATCTTTTGCACATAAATCTTTTCTTTTTTAATTAAATTTGCTCTTTTTTACTGTAATAAACTATTATTTTATAAATAACTAATGCTATAATATAAGTGGTGATGTGAATGAAAGGGAAAATATTCTTACTTTCTGTTTTAATTTTATGTGTCTGTGGTTGTAGTAACAAAGAAAATAGCGATGATTATCAACATTATAGGTTAAGTGATAAAGATACTTTATCTACTTTTTATTCTTATACTAATGATAATAATCAAACAGGAACTTATATTGTAACTGATGTAACTCCTACTGAGAGCGAAGAAATAAGAAATGCTTTATTTTATAAAGTAGGTGACGATGATTATATTATGTTAGATGAATTTAGTTCTTGTAGTAATCTTAATGATTATAAGAATCAAAGTAAAAATTATTTCTATCTCAACAAATTATATATTACAAGATGCTCTGGAGGAATTGTTTATGAATATACGTTAAATGGTACTGACACTATAAAGAAAGATTTATCAAATATAGTTAATTTACAAAATGCAAATGTTAAAGAAGTAAAAGATGGCTATGTATTTTTTGAAGGAATAGATAGTTCAAAAGATACTAAAATTGTAAAATGTTCCCAAGAAACGTATGACTGTTATACAGAATAATAAAAAGGTTAGTTTTAAAGAAATAAATAAAACTAGCCTTTTAATTTAGAAATATATTATTTCAAGATATTTTAGTACCATTTTCAACATATTTATCTAAATTTAATAATACTACTCCCTTATTAGTAACTACTCCTAATACTAGGACTTCACTCGTTATTTCTGATATGTGAATAGGTTTAAAGTTAACAACTGCTATGATTTGTTTTCCTATTAATTCTTCTTCTTTATATAAATCTGTAATCTGTGCTGATGATTTTTTTATTCCTAAAGAACCAAAATCTATCTTTAGCTTATAAGCTTTTTTTCTTGCTCCTTTATTAATACTAGCTTCTATAATAGTTCCTACTCTTATATCTATTTTCTTAAAGTCTTCTATTGTTATCATAATTACTGGTCTTTCCTTTCTTTTTAATTTAAAAAGTAGAATATTGAATATTCCACTTTTATCTACCATTCCACCATACTCTTAATCCTGATGGGAAGCCAATATATTGTCTTGGATTAATTGTACTTTGTTGATATGTGGCCCAAGTACAACCTCCTCCTTTATTCCAATCACAAGTAGTAAGTTCAAGATGTAAGTGAGATCCAGTAGAACATCCTGTTGTTCCCATTCTTCCTATTACTGTATCTGGTGTTACTACTTGACCTTCGCTTATATTACCAAAACTACTTAAATGAGCATAGGTTGAATATATATATCTACCATTAACATTATGTCTTATTTTAACTACTTTGGCTCTACCATTACAGCCATAACTACAGTTTGAAGAGCTACAGTTATCATAATATATTTTGAAGACTGTACCTGTTGCGACAGGATGAATTTCAATTGTTTTATTAGTATTTGATAAATCTATTCCTAAATGTCCAGCATTCATCCAATTTTGAGTAACATATCCACTATCCATTGGTCTATAGAATCCTGCTGCTGATGGAACATAGCCCCCACTTGATGAATTGTTTGCTTGTTCAATTCTAAATTGACATGAGTAAATATCTTCATTTATTCCACAACCTAAATTTTTATAATATTGAAGATTTTCTTTTGCAGATTTTAATTGTTCTTCTACACTAGGCATTGTTTCTCTAATGGCAGCAGTATCAGCATTTATTTTTTCTTGTTCGGCTTCAAGTTCATCTGTCAACTTTTCAAGCTCATCATTTTTTGCAGAAAGCTCTTTTTTTCGTGTTTCATTTTCTTCTACTAAATCGCTTAATTCTTTCATTACTTTATCATTGTATTCTGTTAATTGTTCAACAATAGCCATACGATATACCATATCAGTAATATCTGTTGCACCAAATATATATTCTAAATAAGAATTTTCTCCTTCACTAACTTGAAGATATTGAAATAATGATTTACTTTGTTCACTTTTTTCGGCTATTTCTTGATTAGATTCAGCTATTTCTTGTTCTAAAACATCAGTTTCTTTTTTTATCGATGTTATTTGACTTTGAATATTAGCAATATTTTTTTCTATTTCTGCTACTTCAGCATCATTAGCAGCTATTTGATTGTTCTTACTTTCTAATTCTGATGTGAATTTATTAACCTCATCTTCTAACTGTTTTAAAGTTTTTGCCTCAGTATTTATAGGGACTAAAAATACTGTTAATAGTAACAATAAAAGAATTGAACTTGTTTTCTTCACTAACTAACACCTCTTTTCTTTTATATTTTTAAGTATTTTCTAACTGCAGAAGCTGAACCTATCATACCAACAATTATACCTATTACTACTACAATTCCTGATACCATATAAATAAATGGTTCTGGCTCAATCAAAGAAATCATTTTACTATATAAGTAGCCATCAAAATGATTATAAAGAGCGACATAGCCAAAGCATACTATTAATATAGGGATAATTGAACCTAGTAGGCCTAAGACCATTCCTTCAATTATAAATGGAGTCTTTATAGTAAAGTTAGATGCTCCTACTAATCTCATAATAGAAATTTCTCTTTTTCTTGAGAAGATAGTTAGTTTAATTGTATTTATAATTAAGAACACTGTTACAAGTATTAGAGCTATTACCATTCCGTAAGATATATTTTGAGCTGCTTCAAAAGCCTCTATTAAATTATCTACCATACCTTCTCCATATTTAACAGTACTAACTTTATCTATTCTTTCTATTTTTTTAGCTGTATCAGATATCTTTTCTACATCTTTTACCTTTACTTGAAATGTATCTTTTAATGGGTTATCCTCTTCACTCCAAGTACTCATGACTTCTTTAAAAACATCGCTTTCACTACTCATTTCATCTTTTATAGATGATTTACTTTGATATGTTAATGACTCTACATTAGTCATTTTTTCCAATCTTGCTCTGATACTATTTACTTCTTCTTCTGTTGTATCATTATCTAGAAATACAACAATTGTCAAATCTTTTTCCATTTCTCTTGTAAAACTTTGGACATTAAAAGTAACTATTATCGAGATTGCTACTATAATTAAAGTTATAGTAATACAAGAAATAGAGGCTAGTGAAAGACTAAAGTTTCTAAAAACACTTTTAAAAGCATCGCGAATACTTCTTCTTAACATTCTAAAAAGTTTCATTCTTCATATCCTCCTTTCTCAAGATGTTTAATAAGCCTTCCATCTTTTAGGAGTATAATTTCTTTTTGCATTTTGTTAACTATTTCTTTATCATGTGTTGCCATAATTATTGTAGTACCACATGTTTTATTTATTTCTTCAAGAACTTTAACTATTTCCATACTACGGTCTGGGTCTAGATTTCCTGTTGGCTCATCACAAAGTAAAATTCTTGGTTCATTAACAATTGCTCTTGCTATAGCGACACGTTGTTGCTCTCCTCCTGATAGTTGGTCTGGATAGTTATGAATTTTTCCTTTAAGTCCTACTAATTCTAGTGCTTTTAAAACTTTTCTTCTAGTTTCAGCTTTAGTAGCACCTATCGCTTCCATAGTAAAAGCAACATTTTCATAGACGGTTAGTTTGGGTAGCAAACGATAGTCTTGGAAGACAATTCCTAACTTTCTTCTTAATTTATATACTTTACTATTTCTTAGTTTGGCTACGTTAATACCACCGACTATAATTTCTCCACTAGTTGGCTTTTCTTCACGATAAAGCATCTTAATAAAAGTACTTTTGCCAGAGCCTGAACCACCTATTACAAAGACAAAAGAGCCCTTTTTTATATTAAGGGTTAAGTCATAGATAGCGGTAACACCATTTTTATATTGTTTATTTACATTTTTAACTCTAATTAAATCCATTAACATCATCCTATTCATAGTTAAGTATAACATATTTCGACATATTCTGTATATAGTAAATTTCTGGCATTTTGACAAATTTGAGCCAAAAAAAGAGGATTTATTTTCCTCCTTTAACTTCATAAGCATCTGTTACGACAAAAAAGGCTTTAGGGTCTATTTCTTTAATACCTTCTTTTAGTCTAAAATAGTCTCGTGTAGGGACTACTGCTAAAAGAATGTGTCTTTTCTTTTCTAGGAATCCTCCTTTAACATCAAATATTGTAACTGTATGATGAAGAGTATTGATAAGATAATCTTTAACTTTTTCTTCTTTACTTGTAGTGATATAAAAGGCTTTATTTTTTGATATTCCTAATATTACTTTATCTATTACAGCACCACTAATATAGATAATAATAAAAGCATATAACATCATGTTAAAACCAAAATAAACACCACCAAGTAATACTACAATAAAATTAATTACCATGGTACTTTTGGCTAGAGATATATGAAAATACTTATATACTATTTGGCTAATTATATTTAATCCTCCATTACTAAATCCAACTTTATACATAAGGCCATTAGTTATTCCTAGTAAGATTCCTATTAGAATGCTCATCAAAATTAAATCAGATGTATCTATAACAATATATCTTGCTATAGGTTCTGTTAAGGAGACAAATAAAGGGTATGTTAATGTTGCTACTAAGGAACCACCTGTTTGGTCTAATCCTAAAAACAGATAACTTAGACCTAATAAAATAACTGAACCAATTAAGATAATTAAAGATGGAGATATATCAAAAATATGATTTAAAATAATAGCGACTCCATTCATTCCTCCTGTTACTAGGTTTGTTGGATATAATAAAAGATTAAATACTAGCGAGGAAATAAAAAGACTAAATATTAAAACTCCATACCTATACCATAGTTTAGTCTTATCTATTTTTAACAATGTTAAGCACCACCTTTTACTTCATATGAATCCATGGCAACGAAGAAAGCATTTTTATCAATGTTATGAATTCCTTCTTTTAATCTATAATACTCTCTTGTAGGAACAACAGTCATTAGGACAGTTTGATTTTCACTATTATAGCCACCCTTAGCATTAAATTCTGTAACACCGTGTTTAAGTTCATTAATAACAAAGGCTTTTACTTCTTTTTCTTTGCTAGTAATTATATAAAAGGCTTTTGAATCAGATATTCCTAAGACTACTTTATCTGTTATGGTAGAAATTAAATATAAAATTATTAAAGAGTACATTAAATGATTAAAGCCAAAGACAAAAGCTCCTACTACGATGATTAAACCATCAGTAAAGAACATACTATTACCAAGACTGATTTTAAATATTTTAGATATTATCATGTTTAAAATATCAGTTCCACCAGTTGAATATCCTGCTCTAAATATTAAGCCTGCTCCTAATCCTTGTAAAGCTCCTCCAAAGACAGCGATTAGTATCATTTCACTTTCTTTAAAACTAATATAAGTAGATAAATGTTCTGTTAGGCTTACAAAGACAGGAAAAAGGATAGAGCCTAATATCGTTGCTTTAGTTTTTTCTTTTCCTAAGACTAGGAATGATAATATTATTAAGAAGACATTTGCAATAGAGATAATTGTTGAAGGATTAAGGCCAAAGAAATATTTTAGTATTAGAGAAAAGCCACTTACTCCTCCTGCAACTAAATTATTGGGAGACATAAAAAGATTAAAGGCTAAAGCTACTAGAAAACAGCCAATAATAAATTCTATTAATTCTTTAAGTTTAACTTTATGCTTTATCGCTTCTTTCATTTAGTCCTCCTTTTAGACTACTTTCTATAAACTCATCTATCTCTCCATCTAATACTCCCTTAGTATCACTAGTTTCATAGTTAGTTCTATGGTCTTTAACTAGAGAATAAGGATGTAAAATGTAACTTCTAATTTGACTACCAAAGTCAATATTTGATTGAATACCTTTTTCTTTAGCAAGCTCTTGTTCTTTTTTTTGTTCTTCTAATACATATAATTTACTTTTTAAAACTTGTAAAGCTGTCTCTTTATTTTGAATTTGACTTCTTTCATTTTGACAAGTTACAACTATTTTAGTAGGTAAATGGGTAATACGAACAGCACTATCTGTGGTATTTACTCCTTGACCACCGGCTCCTGTTGAACGATAGACATCTATTTTTAAGTCTTTTTCATTTATATCTATTTTAATATCTCTAGATATTTCTGGAGTTACATCTATACTTGCAAAAGAAGTATGACGACGATTAGATGAATCAAAAGGAGATAATCTAACTAAGCGATGGACTCCTTTTTCATTTTTTAAATAACCATAAGCATAATCACCTTTTACTTTAAAGGATACGCTCTTAAGGCCGGCCTCTTCACCAGGTTGATAGTCAAGTAATTCTATCTTAAAATTCTTTTTCTCACAGTATCTCGTGTACATTCTATAAAGCATACTAGCCCAATCACAGCTTTCAGTTCCTCCTGCTCCTGGATGTATTTCAATGATACAGTTGTTTTTATCATAGGGTTTATTAAATAGTAGATAGATGCTTAAACTCTTTAAATCTGTTTTTATAGTTTTATTATCAACTTCTAGAGTTTCTAATAAATCTTTATCACTTTCTTCATCTAACATTTCTAGTAATTCTATAGAATCAAATATCTTTTTCTTTAAATCTATTAACTTTGAAGTTTGGTCCTTTAGACTCTTTAGTTCATTAATTACAGTCTCTGCTTTACTAGAATCATTCCAAAAGCCTTCTTTAGTTGTTTCTTTCTCTAACTCTTCTTGTTTTTTTAATTTATTATCAGTGTCAAAGTGACCTCCATAAACTTAGTATTTCTTCTTTTTCATTTTTTAATTCTCTTAATAGTTCAAATTTACTCATCTTTACCAACTCTCTTTATTAGTATTATACAAGATATTTATTTTTATAACAAAATATTTTTTGTATATTTTTTTAAAATGTGCATATAGTATTAATGAGGAAGGTTCACTGATAAGTGTGAAGATCCTCATATATATAGATTTAGGAGCCAATTTTGGCTCCTTATTTTTTTATTTTTTGTAATTTTTTATTATATAGGTATTCTTCTATATGAATTTGATGATAATTAGGGTCATATTCACTTAAACCATTATACATATTCATAAAAGTTAAATTATATGGATTATATCTACTTCCACTATTTCTAAAACGAACGGAAAAAGTTGGAAAGTCATATTCTTCTTTACCTTGAAAAAATGTTATAGTATAAGTTTCTTCTAATCTTTCTATCTCTATTCTACTAGCTTCTTCAAGAGGGGCATCATCTGAATACCATTTAATAATACCATCTTGAAATAATTGTTCATAAGCATAATCTTCTTTTTCTAAATTATTTACATTTGCTAAATTTATTTCCTCTAAAAATGATAAATATTCATCATTATCTGTTTTTTGATAAGACCTTTTTTCTTTAATTCCCATATATAATTCGTCCATTTTTTGATATAGAAAATAATTTTCTTTAGTAATAGTAAAAGTTTTAGACAAAGGCCAATTATTAATTGTTTCTTTGGGCCAGTAAGACCAATACAAATCTAGATTACCTCCAAATATTATATCAAAACTTCCATCATCAGTTGTTATCTTAAACTTATTATAACCATTTGCATCCACTTTTTTATTTATTTCAACCATAATTTACCTCCTACTTTTTATTAGTATAACATACTTATTTACTATTTGTAATAGATTTAGGTGATTCTTGAATTACATCACTTTCACTAGTAACAATATTTTCTGTATCTTCTTTCATAGACTTTTGTATATTTTCTACTTCTTTTATATCTTCTAAGATATTAGACTCATCTATTTCTTCTAAATTATTGTTTATTGTATATATATCTTTTTTTAGACTACTTATAAGGTATAAAATGTTACTTTCATATTCATCTAAATCTTTTTGATAATAAAGATTCATATCGTTTGTATTATCTGGCATATAATCAAACTTTGTAAATTCTTTAAATTCCGTTTCTATATAATTTATTTCATCATCTAAGTTATTTATCTTAGCTTCTTTTATTCTATTATCTTTTGATAAAGTCTCAATTTTATCTTTTGACTTTTCTAACTCATTTTCATATTTCTTTATTCTG
Source organism: uncultured Bacilli bacterium (assembly GCA_944373065.1). Lineage (GTDB taxonomy): Bacteria > Bacillota_I > Bacilli_A > RF39 > UBA660 > Onthousia. The sequence continues at coordinate 6,103 of CALWAJ010000030.1, read as the reverse complement.
TTTCTAAACAAAATTCTTTTTAAAAAGTTGCTAGATGATTTTCTTATAAGATTATTTATATTCTCTTGTGATACCTCTTCTTTAACAATTTCTCTTTTATTTTCTTCTAAACTCAAAATATAGGAATTTTTTGTTTCTAACTTTTCTTTTCTATTATTAATTAAACCATTTAAATATTCTTTTGAATCTATTATATTCTTAGCTTGTTTTAAATCTTCGAGATTATTATTATATTTATTCAATTCTTCATATTTTTCTAATAATTCTTTTTTGTTTTTTGAATAATTAAACTTTGTAATTACTTTAACAACATCTTCATAAGAAGTAGTAGATTCTAATTCTTTAATTAGTTCTTTCTTATCTATATATATAATATCTTCACATAGTTTTAATAGTAACTCATAATTTGGAAATAGTTCATTTACTAAAGTTCTGTCTTGATACTGAAGTTTATGTAAATAATTAAGTATATCATCAAATGTTCTCTTATTATTAAAACTTTTCTTTATAAGTTTATATAACACATCTTCTAAGTTTTCTAAAGTAAAACTCTCTACTTGCTCACTTTGTATATCTAAGGCTATTATTATATTATATAATTTTTCTATATTCTTATAATTTGGCATAACCTCTTTAAATATATTACTATAATAATCATCATTTATATAAGATGAGCATTTTCTTAGAAGAATTTTTAAATCATTAACACTTCTATATGAATTAAGATTTAAGTTAGACATTATATTATTTATTACTTCTTCTTTAGGTAAAGTTGTTCCAATAATCTTTTCATCTTCAATATCAATATTATGAGTGATTTCTTTTTGTATTTTATCTTTTAATAGTTTTATACCATCTATACTAGTTATATTATATTTACTTTCTTTATCAGAAGGTTCAAATAAATCTATTTTTATTTTTTTATTATCTTCATTACTATTAAACTTCTCTACAATATTTAAAGTATCTATTATGAACTTTGCTTGACTATAACTAAGTTTTCCATTATCTGGCATAGAAATAATTAGTTCAACACCAGCGGAAGCAATATAAGCATGACTTGAGCGGATAGCATCCCAACCAAATTTTTGCTCGTTAGGATGAATTTCATTTTCTATATCTATTTCAATCTCATCATGTGTTCTATAATCATCTTTAAGAACTTGACTATAGAATATAGATTGTTTATCTGTTATTACCCACAATCCTCTTATTTTTCTATTTTGACAATAATCAAAATAATCCTCAGCTTTTAACTCCAAACTTCTTTCATCTATTTTTTGCATATTCTTTAACCTCTATTATTTTATATATTTAAGATAACATAACTATAATAGTATTTCAATTTTTCCTCATTATTTCTATTAATTTTTTAGCACTATAATTAGGTATAGTATTTTTTAAGGTAACTATTCCTATTTCTCTTTTAGGAATATTAGGTGTTACTTCTATTTCAAAGAGTCTTTTTTCTTTTAGGTCATCTTTTATAAATTCTTTAGTACCATAGCCTATTCCAAAGCCTGCTTTAACAAAGTCGATGACAAGACTATAACTTACTATTTCATTAGAAATATTAGTAGTAATATTATTATCTTTTAAATATTTATTTAAAAATCTTCTTGTATTACTAGGCTCTTTTTGAGTAACTAGAGGATAGTTTACTAATTCTTCTATTCTTAAGTGTCCTTTAGTTTTATTATAATAATCTAAATTACCTACAAAAATATCTTGGACATTACATATTGGAATAATTTTTAAGTCTTTATTCTCTTCCAGAGGTAAGTTTACAACTAATAAGTCTAAATCACCATTTCTTAAAGAGGTTACTAAATTAGAGGTTAAATTATTTGTTATTTTAATATCTACTTTAGGGTATTTTTTATGAAATTTTTCTAAATATGGCATGACTATATTTCTTGTTATAGTAGTACTGGCACCAATTCTAATTGAACCACTATCTAGATTAAGATAATTTAAAAAAGCATTTTCACCATTTTGAAAGGATTCAATTCCTTTTTTTACATAATCAAATAAGACTTTTCCTTCTTCTGTTAAGACTATTCCTTTCTTTGTTCTTATTAAAAGCTTACCTCCTAGTTTTTCTTCTAAGTTTTTAATCGCTTGAGATACAGCAGGTTGGGAAATATACATAGAATTAGCTGCTTTAGAAATACTTCCATTTACTACTACTTCATAAAATATTTTATATAATTCATAATTGATATTCATATAAGTTCTCCTTATGTTTAATATAAATAATATATATTATATTTATATCATTTTCTTTAGTATAATGCAATTAAGGAGGAAGAAAAATGTATATTGAAAATAGTGATTTTATAAAAACAGAAGAACCTAGGCTATTTGTTACATGGCCTATTACTAATTTTTCTTTAAATAAAGATAAAAAAATAGAAAATATTACTAAAAGGAATATAATTGTAACAAGTGGTCCTACTAATGAGAGAATTGATGCAGTTATGAAAATTACTAATATGTCAACAGGAGCTTTAGGAGCGAAAGTTGCAGATGAATTATTGAAGGATGAAAGATTAGGGAAACTATATTATATTTCACCTAAGCTTGCTTATAAGCCAAAGAAAGAGAGTGAAAAGTTAGAACTAGTACAAATAGAATCAGCTTTAGACTTATTAAAGGCTTTAAAAAACATCATTACTAATAATGATATTTATGGAGTAGTTCATTCGGCAGCGGTTGGAGATTATTATGGAGAATATGCTATTACAGGAGAACAACTTGCTAGTTTAATTGCTGATAAAATATATAATAAAGGATTAGATAAAACAATGTTAGAAAAATATATTTTAGATGTTATTAAGAATCCTGATGTTATTACAGATAATACTCATAAAATTTCTTCATATCAAGATAATTTAATGGTAAAATTAGGACTTACACCTAAAGTAATAAGCAGTATTAAAGAATTTGATTCTAATATAAAATTAATTGGCTTTAAATTACTTGATGGAGTTTCTAAAGAAGAATTACTCAGTGTAGCTTCTAGTTTAAGGGAGAAAAATAAAGCAGACTATATTGTTGCTAATGATTTATCTAAAATTGGTAAAGGAAAACATTTAGCTACAATAATTGGTGAAGATGGTATTTATAAAGAATGCAAAGATAAAGAAGATATTGCTAAGACATTGAGAAAAATATTATTTTAAAGTAAAAAGCTCTAAAAAGAGCCTTTTATTTTTGATAAATGTTAAAATCTATGTAGTAATTAGTATAGTCAGTTGGATCTATTAGTAAATCTACTTTCCCATCAGTATCAATTTCTTTATAATCAAACCTAGCATCACTTTTTAAATGAAGAGTTTCTCCTTTTGGAGTATTATATTCTAATGCTATTTGTTTTAAGTTTCTACCATTAAGTGAAATATTAGAACTTTCCATTGTATAAGGAAGATTTTTTATTAATACTCCTTCATTTGCTAATTTTTTTAAACGTTTTATTCTCTTGATTAATTTAACAATGCCGATAAATCCTATTATTATGAAAATTAATGGCAAGAGCAAGAATAAATATAATATTATAGAAGTATTAGCTTCATAATCGGTTACACATTTACTAGGATTATTAGAACTATAATAAACTTTATTATTATCACTTGAAGGTATTGTACTTGATGAAAACGAAGATTGGCATTCATAACTTTTTCCTTCTACTTCAAAATAGTATATAGGAGAACACATATAGTCTCCTTCATTATCATATCTACAATTTGATTCTACTTTAGTTGCTGTTGTTTCTTGGTCCATGTTAGATTTTTTTATTAGTCCAGAAAAAGCAAAAATAGAAAAAACAATAAATAATAGTAAGCCAACTATAAAAAATAGTATCCATACTGTATAATTTTTTACAGTATTTTTATAATCTATTTCATACATATATTTCACCTCATAATTATATATAATGTATTATGACTTATTAATTTTCAAAGTATTTTACAATTTCGTCTATAGGTATTGTCTCAGTAGATTTATCCTTGGTATTTTCAACTATATAATTTTTTCCATCAAATTTATTACCTAATATAATCATTTTAGGAGTACCTAAAACATAGACATCATTGATTCTATTACCAATAGTTAAATTTTCTCTATCATCGATTATAGCATTTATATTGTTTTCAGTTAATTCTTGATATAAAGATTCTGCTTTTTCTTTATTATTTTCATTATATATTATTTGTACTTTGTAGGGAGCGATTTTATAAGGTAGGGTGAATCCTTTTACTTTATCATTTTCTCTAATAACATTGTTTTCTATTATACAAGCTATGATTCTACCTAGACCTATTCCATAGCATCCCATATAATATGGTTTTTGTTCACCATTTTCGTCTGTATAATAAAGTTCCATACTTTTTGAATATTTTGTTCCTAATTGAAAGTTATTACCTAATTCCACTGCTTGATATTCTTTTAATTTACTAGTATCTGTAATATTTAGTTGTTTTAAGTACTCATCTTTATTAGGAAATTCTAATACTTCTTTATTAATACCTATATTTTGTTCTTCATCATATAGGACTGTATCTTCTCCAAGTTTAGTAGCAGCTTGGAACTCCTCGGCTACACTTCCTCCAATTACACCATTATCACTTACAGTAGGTATTATTTTAATACCAAGACGTTCAAAGATGTTTAAATAAGCTTTATGCATTAAGTCATAAGTCTTTTTCATATCTTCTTCGTTTTTATCAAAAGAATAGGCATCCATCATAACAAAAGTTCTTGGTCTAAATAAGTATCCTCTAGTTCTTATTTCTTTTCTAAATTTCTCACCAATTTGATAATATACAGCTGGTAAGTTTTTATATGAAGTAAGTCTATTAGCACCGAATAAGGTAGCACATTCTTCGGCAGTAGGGGCAAGACCATATTCTCCTAGATTATTATCTAGGGTAAACATAATGTCTCCTTCTTTTGTGTACATATCCCATCTATTAGATTGTTCCCATATTTTTTTAGGTTGTAGTTTAGGAAACTCTACTTGAACACACCCTACTTTATCTAATTCTTCAATGATAATATTTTCAACTATTCTCTCTAATTTAGTCCAAAGATTTCCATATCCATAAATACCACTTTCATATTGGTATAGTTCTCCTAATTTCATTAAGATATCTTGTCCTGAATAGTTCTTATCAATATTATTTAAATTAATCTTCTTAATATTTAATTTACTAAGTCTCATAATAATTCCTCTTTTCTTTAATGATATTATATGGGTATTTTTCTTGTACGTCAAATTAAAGTTTAAAAGATGCTAGTATAAACTAACATCTTTATCTTTTTCCACAGCGTCTGTGGATTTCTAATTATTAGATTCTTTTATATATTTTAACTCTCCCATACGAGATGTTGGGATAAAGCCAGCTTCACTTGCAATTACATCAGGAATTCTATTAACAATAGCAGAGCAAGTTAATCTTACAGTATCTGGTTTTTCAATTACTAAAGTTGTATCTGGTTCACCATAGATTGTCCATTCATTTCTATCAAACTCGTCTTTATTGTAAACTTTACCAATACATTCTGTCTCTAAAGTAATTCCTTCTTTTGTTTCTGTCGTAACAACAGCACTCATTCCTGTAGCCATGCCAGCTTTAACTGTCATGCCCAAAGTAGATGATTCAATATCATAATCATTAAACTGAGGAACACATTTTTGTCTTTGACTTACTACGGTTAAACCTAGTTTATCACAAAGCCACCCATTAACGTTCCACATATATGATGGAGAGTAAGTTCCACTTTCTATTACTTTTCTTCTTTCTTCATCACTTATTTCATCAGCTTTAGCTACTTGTTCCTCAAATTCTTCTTTTGTAAGTCCTGCACCATGGGCTTTAGCAAGAGCGATACCATAGTCTTCTACATTATAAGAAGAGCTTCCTTTTATTTTAGTTATATTATGACTTGAACCTATTAGAGTAGTAATTAAATTACCCCAGAAAGCATCTTGATAACCACTACCTGTAATTGTACAATTATTCTCTTTAGCAAGTTTATCAATCTTTTCTGTTAAAGTAGGGTTAGAGTTCATTGGATAGAATGCTTCTTCACAAGTAGT
>CALWAJ010000029.1 GCA_944373065.1 uncultured Bacilli bacterium | reverse complement strand
AGGTTCATTTTTAAATGGAGAATATCTAACAAATTATGTAGATAGTACATATATTGATATGATAGAAGATAGTACTATTTGGTATTTAGGAACCGTAGGAAGTGGTAGTTCATATAAACTAGCAAAATATGCAGATACCAATATGAGTAGTACAAATTCATCTACAACAGATGCTAAAGCAGGATTATTAAGATTTGGAGAATTAATGTCAGGTCAGTTTGATAGATATGGAAATAATACATACTATTGGACTTTAACACCATATAGTTCGTCTGTCGTGTGGAGCGTGCTCGACAGTGGCAACGCGTACAACGATAGCCCGTCCTTTGCGAGCGGCGTTCGGCCTTCTTTAAATCTAAAATCTAATGTTGTAATAACTGGAGGAGACGGAACAAAAGAAAATCCTTTTGAAATTGAACTAGGATAAAATATCTTAGTTCTTTTTTACGTCAAATATTTCTTTTTTACTTTTAACATTTTTGTATTTATATTAAAATAGATAATGTTAGAAAAGAGGATATTTATGAATGAAGTAATTATTGAAGAAATTAGTAAAGATTTAAATATTAGTAAAAAACAGGTTATGACTGTTTTAAAACTATTAGAAGAAGGAAATACTATTCCTTTTATTGCTAGATATCGTAAAGAAGCGACAGGTGCTTTAAATGAAGAAGTTATTAAGTCTATTGATGATGTTTATCAGTATCAAGTTAATTTAATGAAAAGAAAAGAAGATGTTATTAGATTAATTGATGAGAAGGGACTTTTGACTGATGAGTTGAAAACTTCTATTATGAAGTGTACTAAGTTAGTTGAAGTAGATGATTTGTATCGTCCTTATAAAGAGAAGAAAAAGACTAAGGCTACGGATGCTATTAATAATGGATTAGAGCCTCTTGCAAAGATTATTATGTCATGTCCTACTAAGGGAGATATTAATACTATCGCTAGTCATTATCTTTCTGATAAAGTTAAGAGTGTAGAAGATGCTGTTACTGGGGCAAAGTATATTATCGCTGAATGGATAAGTGATAATGCTTATTATCGTAAATGGATTAGAACTTATATCTTTAAAGAAGGGGTTATTGTTAGTAAATTAAAGAAAAATTCTGTTGATGAAAATAAGACTTATAGTAATTATTATGATTTTAGTGAAGCAGTTAAATATATTAAACCTCATCGAATATTAGCAATAAATAGAGGAGAAAAAGATGGAGTACTTTCTGTTAAGTTAGATTATGATGTAGAGAGAATAGTTAAATATTTAGAGACTAAAGTTATTAAAAATAAAGAGTCTTTCTGTTACGAGATAATACTTGATGCTATAAATGATAGTCTTAAACGTCTAATACTTCCTAGTGTTGATAGAGAAGTTCGTAGTGAACTTAAAGAAAAAGGCGAGATACGCGCTATTGATAATTTTTCTACTAATGTAGAGAAGCTTCTTTTGACTCCTCCTTTGAAAGATAAAACTGTACTAGGTTTTGATCCTGCTTTTAGAACGGGATGTAAACTTGCTGTTTTAGATAAAACTGGTAAAGTTTTGGAGATTGCAGTTATTTATCCAACAGAACCTCATAATGATATAGAGGGATCAAAGAAGAAATTACTAGAACTTATCGATAAATATAATATCGATGTAATCGCTATAGGAAATGGTACTGCTTCTCGTGAAAGTGAAGCTTTTGTCGCGGATGCTATTAAATCTTGTAAAAGAGATGTTTCCTATATAATAGTAAGTGAAGCAGGGGCATCAGTATATTCTGCTAGTAAACTTGCCATAGAAGAGTTTCCAGATTTAACTGTAGAAAAAAGAAGTGCTGTTAGTATAGGAAGACGTGTTCAAGATGCTTTATCAGAACTTGTTAAAATAGATCCTAAAAGTATAGGTGTTGGTCTTTATCAACATGATGTTCCTGTTAAGAAGTTAGATGAATCTTTAAATTTTGTTGTTAGTAAAGCCGTTAATGGTGTTGGTGTCAATATTAATACGGCTAGTCCTTCAATCTTAAAATATATATCAGGGCTTAATAAAAAAGTAATTGATAATATTATTTCCTTTAGAGAAAAGTATGGTAAATTTAAAAATAGAGATGAAATTCATAGTATTAAAGGAATGAGTGATAAGGTTTATGAACAAGCGGTGGGATTCTTAAGGATCTTAGATGGAGATAATCCTTTAGATAAAACTTCTATACATCCAGAAAGTTATGATAAGACTAAAGAATTGTTAAGATATCTTGACTTTACTGAAAATGATTTAGGTAGTGTGGAACTTATTAATAAACTTAAAGATATAGATATCGATAAAATAAGTAAAGAGTTAGACATTGATAAATATACTTTGAAAGATATAATAGAAGCCTTAGAAAAGCCTATGAGAGACTTAAGAGATGATTATCCACAACCTATTCTTAGAAATGATATCTTACATATAGAAGATCTAAAAATTGGTGATAAATTACAAGGAACTGTACGTAATGTTGTTGATTTTGGTCTATTTATAGATATAGGATTAAAAAATGACGGTCTTGCTCATATTTCTAAATTAACTCATGAATATATTAAAAATCCTAGTGATTTATTTAGTGTTGGGGATATAGTTGATTGCTATGTAGATGATATTGATATAGATAAGAAAAAAGTTAGTTTAACTTTATTGAAAGAATAGTATTTCCTTACTATTTTTTTTGTGATATACTTTTAATTAAGATAGGTGATAATATGTTAAAGTTTTTTAAAAAAGATAAGTATGATTTTATTAAGATAACTATATCAATTTTATTTTCAGCGATTATGGTGATGCTTTGTTCTAGAGTTATATTAACATCATATGCTCTTCCTAATACTGCTCCTAATACTCTTACATCAGGACAAAGTGATCCTATTACTGATAGAGTTAATTTGTTTCCTTCTTTAGATGGAGAAGAAATAATTGCTCTTAATTCATTTTATGCTACAGATAGTGGTGGAGTAAAATATATTGTTTACTGTCTTGAAAAAGAGAAATTATGGTCTCCTAATCAGACACTTACTAAAAATAGTACACCATTAGATTCTGGATATGCTTATATTGTTCAAAATGGTTATCCTGCTAAGAGTTTAACTGGTAATGATAAAAATGATGAATATTTAACAAGAATCGCGGTATGGTGGTATCAGGATAGAAGTGCAGGGGTTAGTGATACATCTAGTGGTGTTTTAACTGCTAATCAAAAAAGTGTTATTAAAGCTAGTTCCTATTATCAATATATTGAACCTTTAGTAAGCGGTGCTGTTAATGCTAAAAATAATCCTACTGTAATTAATCCAAGTTTTAGTTTAAATAGTAGTAGTTTTAAACTAAGTAGCGATCATACATATTTAATTACTGATTTAATTAAAGTAAATTCTAATGTTTCTTTTGATAGTTATAGAGTGTCTGTTAATAATAGTGCAGTTCAAATTCTTGATGAAAATAATAGTCCTGTAACAGGAAACATTAATAGTGGTAAAGGCTTTAAGCTAAGAGTTAATCTATCTAGTATAAATAATCCTATAACTGTTAATGTCAGTGTTGTTGTTAATTATTCTGAATATGAAGCTTATAGTTATTCACCACCAAGTAATTTAGCTGATAATATGCAACAATCTTTTGCAGCTGCTTTAGTTCCTGTTGCTAAACAAAAGACTATTTCAAGTAATGTTTCTATGCCTACAGGTAGTTTAACGATTAAGAAAGTTGATAGTGCTAATAATAGTCCTTTAGCAGGTGCCAATATAGAAGTTACAAGAGTTATTACTAATCAAGTAGTTGCTAGTTTTACATCAACTACTAGTGATTATAAAATTAGTAACTTATTACCTGGAGAATATACAATAAAAGAGACAAAAGCTCCTACAGATTATGAAATAGATAAAGCTAGTACTAATGTAGTTATTACTACTGATAATTTGAATGTAACTAGTACTATTACTAATAGTAAAATTAATCAAATAAATTTAGGTAAAATAGATAGTGAAACTAAAAATTATGTAGCTGGTGCTACTTTGAAACTTACTAATAGTAGTGGTGGAGAAATAGAGACATTTGTAACTACTACTTCTGCTCATGTAATAAGAGGACTTGCTAGTGGTACATATTATTTAGAAGAAGTTAAAGCTCCAGAGGGATATATTAGAAATAAAGATAAAGTTAAAATAGTTATTAATGATACGACTAAGACTTATACTTATAATATTAGTAATCAAAAGACTAATGTAACTATTAATAAAATTGATGCTGATACAGGTGAAGCGGTAAGTGGAGCTATCTTAGAGTTATTAAATAGTAATAAAGAGAGAATTAGAACATTTACAACGACAGATACTCCTTATGTAATTAGTGATTTATCTGATGGTACATATTATGTTAGAGAGATTAAGAGTAGTCCTGGATATGTACTTGATAGTTCGCTACATCAATTTGTTCTTGATGATGATAATTATAATATTAATATAACTATAGAAAATAAACCTACAGTGTTAAGCTTAACTAAAACAGATGCTAGTACAGGAGAAGTTATTGTAGGTGCTACGCTTAGATTAACAAGACAAGATGGAGATATGGAACCTATAACTTTTGTAAGTGATAGTGAGCCTTATGTAGTTAAAGGGTTAGTTCCTGGAATATATGCTTTAGAAGAAGTAGAAGCTCCTGTTGGATATGTTACTAGTAATTCAAAAATAATTTTTGAGGTATTAGAAACTGGTAAGATTCAAAAAGTATCATTAGAAAGTGATTTTGTTAGTATTAGTGTTACTGATAAGAAATTAGTTATTGATACTAAGGGAGTAGATGGATATAAGTTTAATTTAAAAAATAGTAGTGGTGTATTAATAAGTGAAATAGAAGTAGATAAAGATGGATATACTAGTGATGAGTTAGAAAATGGTGATTATAGTCTAGAAGAAGTAGAAGTTCCAGATGGTAATATAAAAAATACAACACCATATTACTTTAGTGTTACTGATAGTAATGTTGTTAGTACTATTAATTATACTAATGATTTTACTAAAGTTTATATTAGTAAACTTGATATTACTAATAGTGAGGAAGTAGAAGGGGCAACTTTAGTTATTAAAAATGATAAAGGAGAGACTGTTGAAGAATGGGTTTCAACAGATAAACCTCATTATATAGAAAGATTACCAATTGGTAAATATACTCTTACAGAAACACTTGCTCCAGATGGTTATGTTTTAAATCCTTCTGTAGTTGAATTTGAGGTATTAGAAACTGGGGATATCCAAACTGCTACTATGTTTAATTCTAAGCCTGTAGATGTTCCTAATACTAATAGAAATGCTAACTATGTTTATATTATTGGAGGAATTTTGGTAGTTGCAGGTGCTTCTATAATGATTATTTCTAAGAGAAAGAAATTATTTGCAAAGTCAAGATAAAATTTAAAAAATGCATATAATATAATAGGTTCGGATGTCAAATTTGACAAAATAATATATATTTGGTACAATTTTATTGTTCTTATTTGAAGGAGGAACTATGAAAAAAGTTAGTAAGCTGAGTCTTACCTTAGCATCAATTGGTGTTTTTATGATAGGCTTAGCTGGAGTATTACAGTATAAAGCTTATGAAACTTTAGAAAATACTGTATCTTATGAAAAAGTGACAATGAAAGATGTAAATGCGGGAAAAGAAGAAGTTAATACAAATAAAGTAAATAAGAATGAAGAAGCAGTTACATCTAATGATAATCAAGAAGTAGTTAGTGAAGATGATTCTAATGATTCTTTAGCAGTAGAAGAAGTAGTAATAGAAGAGGAATTAGAAGATGTTAAAACATATGAAGAAGTTAATACTGTTCCTGTTGATCCTATAGTTTATGATGGATTAACGATGAATCAGTTAGCAGAAAAATTAAATCGTTCACTAAATTCAACTATTTCTGGAAAGGGTTATTTAATTGCCAGTTATTCTCTTCAATTAGGTATTGATCCTTATATGGCTACTGCTATTATTCTTCATGAAACAGGATGTAATGGAACTTGTAGTAGTTTAGTTCGTGAGTGTAATAATGTAGGTGGTCAAAAAGGAAGTCCAGGTTGTGGAGGAGGAGCATATAAAGTTTATCCTACGTTAGATGAAGGAATTATGGGTTATTTAGATAACTTATATCGTAATTATTACTCTCATGGATTAACTTCGCCAGAGACTATTGGTCCAAAGTATGCTGCTAGTACTACTTGGGCAAGTCAAGTTAATAATTATATTGCTTTAATTAGAAGTAGATAAGAGCCTATGGCTCTTTTTTCTACAAAGAAAGGATAAATTATGATTACAAAAGTTTATGAGAAAACAGGTATTAAAGAAAATAATATCAAAAGAAAGCCACAAAGCGAGATATTATCTAAGAAAAATCATAAAGCTGAAGTAGAGAAAGCTTTATTAAAAGGAATGTATAAAAAAGAAAATGATTTGAGTTTAATGAAGTATGGTAGAGAATATAGAAAAGTGGAAAAATTACTTAGAGATGCTTATGACTTGTATTCTTCTGATGTTAATGTTTTAGAAATAGTTAAAGGTTATCTTGAATACTTTAAATTATATGGTAAAGATATGACACCACTTGGATTAAGAAATTTTAGAAAAGGAATAGAAAGTACTTTGTATAATTCTAAAGATAAATATATTGAAACAGACGAATTTGATGATTTAGAAGAAGATGAAGTAGTATTTGAGTTTTATTTTAAATATATGTCTTTAATAGAAAATGGTGATTCTTTTATTTTAGAAATGCTTAATTTCTTTAGAGAAAAGGGAGTTCCCATTGAAAATATAGAAGATTTAATAAGAGTTAAAAGTAAAGTAAAAACTTTAACAGAATAGTTAATAGGGAGTATATAATGTTAGGTAATATTTTTATTAGAGATGCTTTTACCTTTATAAATACTACTGATGGTTATTGTATAGGTAAAAAAGACTATGATGGTATATATAAGACAATTTATGAGAATCATTCTGGTGATAGGATAAGTTTCTATGATGTTTTGGAAGATGAAAATCAGATTGTTGTTTCTGGTAATAACAGTGAAACTTCTTTTTTTACAAATTTTAATTTTAATGGTGATATTTTAAAAACAATTAAAGAAAAGCCAGATACCTTTTTTAAGATAAGAAGAGGTCTATATGTATATGATGATACAGAATCCTTTAGAATGTTTAGTATATCTAAAGATAGTAAATCACTTGATTTAAAGGAAACTATCTTAAAAGATGAAAGATTTACTAAATATAAAGATGATATAACTACTACTTATTCATATCCAGTAGGTGCTGTAGATACTTTAGGATATTTAGAAGCATCTATAAATTTTAATAATAAAGAAGTATTGTATTTTGCATTTTCTACGGAAAATTATGAGTTATTTAATTTTTATCCATATATCTATAGTAAATTAAAAGGAGAAATTAACTTGACTGATGATGATAAAACTATTGATTATGATACATTTAAATGGTTACTTTTAAATAGTGAGTTATTAGATGATACTTTAAAAGCTATAGATAGAGAAAATACTAGTACTGAATTAGATATTAGTTCTTGTAAAGCTAGTGATTATTTTAAATGTAATATTCTTACAAAATATAAAAAGTATATATATTAATTTAAGTAAAGATATTATATAATTAACTTAGGAGATGTAATAATTTAGAGGTGTGTTTAATGCAGACAGTGATTATTATAGGAGCAGGTCCTGCTGGTTTAACTGCTGCTTATGAGTTATTAAAGAAAAGTAATAAATATAAAGTAATTGTCTTAGAAAGCGATAATCAAGTAGGTGGTATTTCTAAGACAGTTAGATATCATAATAATAGAATGGATTTAGGTGGTCATCGTTTTTTCTCTAAGAATGAAGAAATTTTAGAACTTTGGAAAGAAATTATGCCAATTCAAGGAAAGAATAGTTTAGATGATAAAGTTTTAGGGAGGACTAAACAATTAGAGAAAAATGGTCCTGATCCTGATAAAGAAGACTGTACTTTTCTAATTAGAAATCGTATATCTCGGATATATTATTTAAAAAAGTTTTTTGATTATCCAATAACTATTAATTGGAATAATCTTAAGAATTTAGGGTTTTTTAATATTATAAGTAGTGGCTTTAGTTATTTGAAATCTGCTATTTTAAAAAGACGTGAAACATCATTAGAAAATTTCTATATTAATAGATTTGGTAAGAAACTTTATAAAATGTTTTTTGAAGATTATACTCAAAAAGTATGGGGGCGACATCCTAGTAAGATAAGTGCTGATTGGGGTAGTCAAAGAGCTAAGGGATTATCTGTTTTTGCTGTTATAAAAGATAACATTTATAAAATATTACATATAGAAAATAAGAATAAAGAGACATCTTTAATTGAGAGTTTTTATTATCCTAAATATGGTCCTGGGCAATTTTTTGAAGAGATGGAAAAGAAAATAATAAATAATAAGGGAGAAGTTAGAAAGGGCTGTACTGTTACTAAAATAAATGTTAAGAATAAAAAAATAGTTTCTGTTAAATATGAAAGTAAAGGAAAAGAAGTTATATTAAAAGGAGATATATTTATTTCATCAATGCCTTTAAAAGATTTAATTGAAAGTTTTTCTATTAAAGTTAATCCTGATATTAAAGAAATCGCTACTAATTTACCATATCGTGATTTTATGACAGTTGGGTTGTTAGTTAAAAAGTTAAAACTAAAAAATACAACAAATATAAGAACTATTAGTAATATAATTCCTGATTGTTGGCTTTATATTCAAGATAAAGATGTTAATTTAGGAAGAATTCAGATATTTAATAATTGGTCACCTTATATGGTAGATTCTCCTTTTGATAATGTATGGTTAGGATTAGAATATTTTTGTAATGAAGATGATGATAAATGGAAGATGGATGATGATAAATTTATAGAATATGCTATAGATGAGTTAGTTAAAATAAATATAATTGATAAAGAAGATGTCTTAGATTCTCATTTAGAAAGAGTAAAGAAAGCTTATCCTGCTTATTTTGATACTTATAGAGAAATTGATAAACTAATTACTTATCTAAATGGTTTTTCAAATCTTTATTGTATTGGTAGAAATGGACAACATCATTATAATAATATGGATCATTCTATGATGACGGCAATGGTTGCTGTTGAAAAAATTATAAATAATGATAAAGATAAGAATGATATTTGGAATGTAAATATGGAGAGTGCTTATCATGAAGAAAAATAAAATAAAAGATATGATAAAAAATTATCATCCTTCTAAAAAAATGATGTTTTTGTACTTTAATATTCCTTTAATTATAGTTCTAGCTTGGCAAATAAATTATAATGATATTTGGTTTTTATTAAATCATGGTAGATATATCTTAAATAATGGATTTCCAACGATTGAACCTTTTACAATTCATCAAAATTTTTCTTTTGTAATGCAACAATGGCTTTCCGCAGTTATATTTTATTTATCATATAGTGTCTTAGGAAAGTATGGACTTTTAATTTTAACTCTTCTGATAACAGGATATATTATTTTTATTAGTTATAAACTTTGTATGTTGATAAGTGATAATAGATGTGGTTTATCTGTAATTATTTCTACAGTAATGACAACTTTGTTAGCATATTTTTTTATAACTTCTAGACCACAAATTTTTACTTTTGCAATTATAATTACAGAGATGTATCTTTTAGAAAAATATATCAGGGAAAATAATAAAAAATACTTATATGGTCTTCCAATATTGGCGTTATTAGAAATAAACTTGCATTCTTCTATGTTTTTTATGCTTTTTGCCTTTTTACTTCCTTACTTAATTGATTCTTTTCGTTATAAAATAGGACCATTAAAAAGTGATGGCTATAAGAAAAGACCACTTTTTATTACGGCTTTAGTTATGCTTTTAATGGGATTAATTAATCCTTATGGGATTGATGCTATTACATATATATTTAAAAGTTATGGTAATAGATATATTAATAGTATTGTAGTAGAGATGTTACCTCTTTCTATAACTGATACTTTGGGAAAACAAATTTTGTTAACTATTTTTATTATTATTGGTATTTATATCTTTTATAAAAAAAGTAATATAAAGCCTAGATATTTTTACTTGCTTTTAGGAACACTTTATCTTACATTTTCTTCATATAAAGGTCATGCTTATTTACTTATTGGTGGTATTTTACCTCTAGCTTGTTATTTAAAACCTTCATTTAAAAAAGATAAAGAAAAATATAAAAATAAAACGTGGCAGTATATATTAAATAGTTGTTTTATTGCTATTATCTTATTGTTAGTTATAATGGGAACTGATTCAATGACTTTTACCTATAAGTTTAAAGAAGGAATAGATTATCTTTTAGAAAATAATAAAAGAAATGATATTTCATTATATACTGGATATACTGAAGGTGGTTATCCTGAGTGGTTAGGGATAAAATGTTATATGGATGCTAGAGCCGAAGTCTTTTTGAAAGCTAATAATGGAAAAAAAGGGGTTATGAAGGAATATTACCTTTTACAAGAAGGTAAACTAGATGTTAGTAACTTCTTAGAAAAATATAAGTTTAGTCATTTATTAGTGGCAGAAGACGATTATTTGTATAATAATATGGATAATATAGATAATTATGAAATAGTTTATGAAAATACTACAATTAAAGAATTTAGTTTAGTAAATATAAGTGATAAAAAAATAAAATATCGTATTTATAAAAGAATTGGCATATAACTTTAGTTATATGTATTTTTTTGTCTTTCTATAATCATATTAATACTTGTTTCTTTTGCATAATATTTTTTAGGAGGAAATACTATGCACTACAATAATAATGGTTTAAGTAAAGATGAAGTAATAAAGTCACGAGAGAAATTTGGTAGTAATGCCTTAGTAATGGTGAAAAAAGATAGCTTTTTTAAACAATTAATTAGAAGCTTAGGAGATCCTATTATAAAAATACTTTTAATTGCTCTTGGTATTAAGACAGTCTTTTTAATTCAAGATTTTGATTGGTATGAGACTGTAGGTATTGTAATAGCCATATTTCTTGCTTCTTTTATTTCTACTATATCAGAGTATGGAAGTGAGAAAGCTTTTTTAAAATTACAAAGTGAAGCGGAGTCTTTAAAAGTAAAAGTAAGACGCGATAATAAAACATTGTTAATAGATGTAAATGATGTAGTAGTAGGAGATATTATTTTATTAGAAAGTGGAGATAAGATTATTGCTGATGGAGTTTTAATTAAAGGTGAAATTAGTGTCGATGAAGCTTCTATTACAGGAGAGAGTAAAGAGATATATAAAAAGCCTTTTAAAAGTGGACTTAATCCTAGTAGTGAAAATGAACTTTTAAGAGGTAGTGTTATTTATCATGGAATAGGAGAGATGGTTGTAACTAAAGTTGGAGTTAATACTTTTTATGGAAAGATATCTTTAGAATTGCAAGATAAACAACCTATTAGTCCTTTAAAGTTAAGACTTAGGGAACTTGCTAAAGTTATTAGTAGAATAGGTTATATTGGGGCTTTTTTGGTGGCTTTTTCTTATCTTTTTTCAGTTATTATCATTAATAATGGCTTTGATATAAATAGAATTGTTAATACTCTTTCTGATACTTCTCTTCTTTTTGCATATTTCCTACAATCTTTAACACTTGCAGTTACTATAATAGTTGTATCTGTTCCTGAAGGATTACCAATGATGATAACCTTAGTACTTTCTAGCAATATGAAAAGAATGCTTAAAGACAATGTTTTAGTTAGAAAGCTTATGGGAATAGAGACGGCAGGAAGTTTAAATATTTTATTTACTGATAAGACTGGTACGCTTACTAAGGGAGAGTTGGAAGTAGTAGGAGTTATGTTTGGTAATTTAGAGTACTATAAAGATAAAAATAGATTAAAAAATAATTTCTCATACTATAATCTTTTGAAGAAAGCGATACTTTCTAATACTAATTGTGTATATGACGAGAAGAAAAAAAATTGGATAGGTGGTAATGCTACTGATAAAGCTATTGTTAATTACTTAGAAGAAGGAAATTATTTTGTTAAGAAGATTAAAGAAGTTCCTTTTGATAGTAAAAATAAATATTCATATACTAAAGTTTTGGAAAATGGTAAAGAGATTACTTATTATAAAGGGGCCCCTGAAGTTTTACTTAAAAATTGTAAGTACTATTATCTACCTAATGGGAAAAAAGCTTTATTTAAAGATAAAAATAGTATTATAGAAATAATAGATAAATATGCTAAAAAGGGAATTAGAGTTTTAATGATTGCCGTTAAAGAAGATAGTGATTTTGTTTTTCTTTCTCTTTTATTTATTAAAGATGAGTTAAGAGAAGAAGTAAGAGAAGGACTAAAACTTGTTAAAAAAGCAGGTATTAAAACTGTTATGATAACTGGTGATAATAAAGAAACTGCTAAATCTATTGCAATTGATGCGGGAATTATAGATAATCCTAAAGATATCATTATAACTAGTAGTGAATTAAATAATATGAGTGATGAAAAAGTTAAGAAGATACTTCCTAGTTTAAAAGTAGTAGCAAGGGCTTTACCTACTGATAAAAGTAGGCTTGTTAGACTTAGTCAAGAGTTAGGATTAGTTGTTGGTATGACGGGAGATGGTGTTAATGATGCTCCAGCTTTAAAA
The DNA here is from genome assembly GCA_944373065.1 of uncultured Bacilli bacterium. Taxonomy (GTDB): domain Bacteria; phylum Bacillota_I; class Bacilli_A; order RF39; family UBA660; genus Onthousia. The sequence continues at coordinate 1,558 of CALWAJ010000029.1, read as the reverse complement.
AAATGTGATGTAGGTTTTAGTATGGGTAGTGGTACGGAAGTTGCTAAAGAAGCTAGTGATATTATTTTACTTGATAATAACTTTAATTCTATTGTAAAAGCAATTTCTTATGGAAGAACAATATTTAAAAGTATTCGGAAGTTTATTATTTTTCAATTAACTGTTAATATCTGTGCTGTACTTTTATCTATTGTTGGACCTTTTATTGGGGTTACTACTCCTGTTACAGTTATTCAGATGCTTTGGGTTAATATGGTTATGGATACACTTGCTGGTATTGCTTTTTCTTATGAGCCTCCTTTATTAGAATATATGGAAGAGTCTCCTAAAAAACGAGATGAGAAAATACTTAATGATTATATGATTCACGAAATTGTCTTTGCTAGTATTTATTCTTTTTTACTATGTGTTTTCTTTTTGAAAAGTCCATTTATTCATTCCTTCTTTAGAAGTGGTAAAGATGATATATACTTTATGAGTGCTTTCTTTGGCCTTTTTATATTCATGATGATTTTTAATAGTTTTAATGCTAGAACAAGTAGGCTTAATATCTTTGCAAATATTCTTTCTAATAAAGTGTTTTTAGGAATAATTATTTTTATAGTAATAGTTCAAGTTATTCTTATCTATTATGGAGGAGATTTGTTTAGAACAACTTCACTTAGTTTAAAAGAAATAGAAATAATGCTAATCTGTGCTTTTTCAGTTATACCTGTAGAGTTCTTTAGAAAATTATATCTTAAAAGAAAAGGAAAATTAGGTTGTGTTTAATAATTTTTTGTATTATAATAGAAGAACATTTGGAGGCAAGATATGAAAAATTTAAAAATACTTAGTATGAATTTAGGAAGAAATTTTATTCCTATAAAAAATGATGTTAGAAAACAAAAAGTTACTAGTTTATTAGAGAAAGGTAATTATGATATTATTATGCTTCAAGGAGATAATTTAGATAAAAGTGTGGATTTTAAACATTTAGGATATATTTATTCAAATCCTGATAATAAAAAAACACTTACTTTATCTAATATTAATTTTCCTGTTTATAATGGTGGTTTAGAAGAAGATTTATATAATAGTTCTATTATAAAATATAAAGGAAGAAAGTTAGTATGTGTAAATATAAATGGTAGAAGTAAAAATGATATGCCAAAAATATTTGATGTTTGTTCTAGATATAGTAATATTAAAGATGAAAATTATGCAGAAAATAGAATAATTGCTGGAAGATTACCAAGAGAAGTTGATACTAATGAATTTTGTGATTTGTTTGATTTAGAAGATGTTTCTACTTTTGTAGGACAAGAAACTCATATTAAAAATAATAGAGAAATCTTAAATCATTTATTTGTTTCTAGAACTTTAGAATGTGTAGATATACGTAAGCTTGTAGGAATGACTGAAGTGTCAAAACTAGGGGAAGCTTATCCTATTGAAGCATCTTTAAGTTATAAGAAAGTTTTAAAATAACTTTCTTTTTCTGTGACTTTTTTTTCAAAATGTCCGCTTTTGCACTTTCGTTTACAAAACAAAATGTCCTATTATAAAAATTAGTAAA
>CALWAJ010000028.1 GCA_944373065.1 uncultured Bacilli bacterium | reverse complement strand
GCAAGTACTAAAATATAAAAAAACTAGATTTTATCTAGGGTTGCAAGGATTTTTATATCAAAACTGTCAAACTAGGGAGACAACTTTAACAAAATAGTACAATTTAAGCTCCCTTAGTGGAGCTTTTCTTTTTCCCTAATTTACATCTTCCATAATCCATGTTATAATCAAAATAAGAGAATAATAGGGAGAGTGGTCTTTGTGAATAATGATAATATACTAACAACAAAACTAACGTTAGAAACAAAACAGGAATTAAATAACATAAATACCCTTATTGATAGCAATATCATTAAAGAAGAATTTATGAATGCTTATATAACAATAACAGAACAATTGTTAAGCCATTTTAATCAACTATTAATAAAAGTAGAAGATGTTTTAGAAAAAAATAGTGTTGACACCATAAAAGCAAACAAAGAAAAATTAACAGAAGAATTTACTAACATTAAAAATAAAAAAGCTAACTATAATCAAGAAATGGTAATAGATATCTATAATAAAATCTTAGAACAGTATAAAAATCTAGAAAAAATGAGTAAAGAAACTTTAAACAACAATACCATAGATGTAGATGCTATTAATGATTTAAAAACAAAAATAAATAATAATTTAGATAAAATAAATAATTTAAATCTTGATACAAAAATTTTAGAAGAGTTAAAAACAGCTTATACTACCTTATTAAATAATAGTAATGACAAAACAAGCCTTACAGATTTCTTTACAAAAACAAACAATATCTTAAACGCTAATAATACTGATACTGGTAAAAATATCAATGGTATTAAATCATTTGACTTATTCGCTAAGATAAATGATCAAATAATAGATTCATCATATACCCAAAAAGGTGATTTAACCTATGCCTTATATACTCTTGAAAATAAAGAGACATACTATGCCATTATAAAAAAAGAAGAAGATATCTTAATAATGGATCAACAGTTTTCTAATCTTCCTAATTTAACTTTAAAAAGAGAAGACATTATTAAAGCTTGTAGAACTATAATAAATAATGCCGGTATTTACTATAATATCAATGAATTTATGCGTCATATTGAAATGAGCTATAAGACAAAAATGACTAAAGAAATAGATGATATTATCCTTAAATATAAAAGGCGTCTTACATCTTTTGAAACTATTTTAAAAGCTCAGTTTAACTTTATAGACTCTGTATCATTACTTGTAAATCATAAAGAGTGTGCAGCTTTTCCTAATATTACTTATAATGATGTAGAACTAAAAGATTACTTCCAAGAAGTAGCAGTTTCATCTATAGAAAAAGAAATTGAAAATATAATTATAAATATCTTCCTAAATGATAAAGTAAAAACTAATCTTGACACTCTAACTGTATTAAAGACACTATATGAAGAAGATACTTTAAAACAATTATTAAATATTAAGAAAAAAGATACTAAAAAGGAACCTGTAACTATTAATACAGAAGAAAATATTCCTAAAGAAGTTCCTACTACTAATAACATAACAACTAACTATGAAAAAGTAACTAACTATTTAAATAGTAGAGTTAAAGAATTAAATCTTTTAATAACTAGTCCTAAAATAAATATCACTATAACAAAAGAAGAAGATCCTCTCTATAAAGATATTAATACCGTTTTAGATTTACATACTGCCTTAGTAATATGTGATAAAGTATATCAACAAGGTCAAGGACTATTCGCTGTTACTGACTACTTAAAAACAGGTCAAGTTATGAAATTCACCTCAAACTATGGTGCTAGGTCTCTTGCTACTACTGTTGATAGAAAAAGCTACTTAAAAATATTACTTGCTAACATGATTAAAGAATTTACGATAAGTAATAGAAAAAAGGGTGATCAAGACTACTATAATAAAATGCAACCTATCTTTAATTTTGTAAATAATATCTTATCTAAAGATAATTTAACTGTAGATTCTATGATAAACTTATTACTTGAAAACGAAGAAGTATTAAGCACTGCTATTGCTAACTTTGATTATGCTTACTTAGATAATAATTCAAATTTATCTAATCTTTTGACAAAATCTCTTGAATATGCAAAATCAACTAATAATGCTTCGGCCATAAAAATTGATAATATCTTAAAAGAATTAAAAAAATAAAATATTTATTTCGTTGATATTACTGGGTTTGAAGCTGTTTACGAAAACTCGTACTTGTAACTTTCTAACTTTTATTATATATTGTTATTGGGAATGAAAAATTCCTAGTCATCTAACTCTCTTTACCATCTTATTTTGTTTAAGTCGCCCAAATTATAAACAAAAAAAGTAGAGTAGATGACTTTTTGATTTAGACTATAGTAACAGTTTTTCTTGGCAAAACTGTTATTTTAATATATAATAAAGAAAGAGAAGGGACTGATATTATATGATTATTAATAGACCAAAGGGAACAGTTGATATAACTGACAAAGATGCAAAGATTTGGAAATATGTTGAAATGGTAATTGATAGTGTTATGGAGAAATATAACTATAACTACATTAGAACACCTATATTTGAAAATAGTGAAGTTTTTCACCGTGGTATAGGAGAAACTACAGATATAGTTACTAAAGAAACTTATGATTTTAAAGATAGAGGAGAAAGATCACTAACTTTAAGACCAGAAGGAACTGCAGGAGTTGTTAGAAGCTATATTGAAAATAAAATGTATGGTACTCATAACTTGCCAGTAAAAGTATATTATAATGGTACAATGTATCGTTATGAAAGACCTCAATTAGGTCGTAATAGAGAGCTTACTCAATATGGAGTTGAAGTCTTAGGCAGTAAAGATCCTATGATTGATGCCGAAGTTATTTCTATGGCTTTAAACGTTAATAAAGCTTTAGGACTAAAAGGTAATAAAGCTCATGTTAATAGTCTAGGAGATAAAGAATCACGTGATAACTATAGAAAAGCTTTAAAAGATTATTTCCGTCCACATTTAGATGATTTATGTGATGACTGTAAAGCTCGTTTTGAGAAGAATCCTCTACGTATTATCGACTGTAAAGTAGATAATAATAAAGACTATTTTAAGAAAGTACCTAGTATCTTAGATTATCTTAATAAAGAAAGTAAAGAATATTTTGATAAAGTATGTGAATATTTAGATATTTTAAAAGTAGATTATGTTATCGATGATAAAATAGTTAGAGGACTAGACTACTATAATCATACTGTTTTTGAAATACTTGCTGACATTCCTTCATTTGGTAATGCTAATACTCTTGGTGGCGGTGGTCGTTATGATGGCCTAGTTAGTGAATTAGGTGGACCTGAAACATCATGTGTAGGTTATGCTGTAGGTATAGATAGAGTAGTTATGGCTCTAAAAGAAGAAAAGGTAGATATGCCTATAAAAGAAAATGTTGATGCTTATATTCTATATGTAAATGAAGATGAAAAGAAAAATGCCGTTTATATAGCAGATGAACTAAGAAGAGCAGGTTATGTTGTTGAAACAGATTACAATAATAAAAGCTTAAAAGCTCAATTTAAAAGAGCTGATTACTTCGACAGTAGTTATCTAATCATATTAAATAGTGATGATTTAAATGAAGGCGTTGTTACTATTAAAAATAATAAAACTAAAGAAGAAGAAAAAGTTGAAATGGAATATCTAATCTATTATTTTGATGAACATATAGATGATAATTTTGAAGACAATGGTGATGACTGCGACTGTTCTGACTGTTCTTGTCATAATCATGAAAAAGAGGTGTAATTAATGAAAAAAATATATTTTAAAGATTTAGAAAACTATTTTGATAAAGAAATAGAAATTAGTGGTTTTGTAGAAAATATTAGAAATATTAAATGGGTTCAATTTCTAGTTCTTAGAGATTCTACAGATAAAGTTCAAGTAACTATTGAAAAAAGTGAAGAAGCTAATAAAGAAATGGCAGACCTTGTAAACAATCTAACAGTAGAATCTACTATTAAAGTGACAGGAACTCTAAAGAAAAATGACAATGTTAGATTAAGAGGAATGGAATTTATTCCTACTAAAATAGAAGTTACTAGTACAAGTGATGCTGAACTTCCAATAAATATTCATGATAAAGATGCCCAATTAATAGATCAAAGATTAGATTATAGATGGTTAGATTTAAGAAACGAATATAACTTTAACATCTTTAAAATTCAAAGTGATTTAGTTAAATATATGAGAGAATACCTATATAACAATGACTTTACCGAAATTCATACTCCAAAATTAATTGGTGCTGCTTCAGAAAGTGGTTCTGAAGTATTTGAAGTAAAATACTTTGATCGTAAAGCCTATCTTGCTCAGTCACCTCAATTTTATAAACAAATGGCTATGGCAAGTGGTTATGATAGAGTCTTTGAAGTAGCACCTGTATTCAGGGCAGAAAATTCTAATACTAATCGTCATACGACCGAATTTACTGGTTTTGACCTTGAATTTGCCTATATTGATTCTTATCGTGATGTTATGGATTTAGAAGAAGAATTATTAACTTATGCTTTAACTAAATTAAATGAAAAATATGGAGAAAAAGTTAAAGAACTTTACGGTAAAGAAATAGTTGTTCCTAAAGTTAAATTTCCAAGAATTAAACTAAGTGATTTATATTCTGAACTTGAAAAAAGATATGATTATAAAATAGATGATAGTGAAAAGAATGATTTAACTACAGAAGCAGAGCGTTTATCATATAAATATGCTATGGAAGAATTTGGTTCTGAATTTATCTTTGTTACAGATTTTCCTAAAGATAAACGTGCTTTCTACCATATGCGAAAAAATGATGTTCCAGAAGGTTATGACCTAATATATAGAGGAGTTGAAATAACAACAGGCGCGCAACGTGAACACCGTTATGAAGTATTGAAAAAACAAGCAGCAGAAAAAGGTTTAGGTAAAGATATCGAATTTTACTTAGAATTCTTTAAATATGGATGTCCACCTCATGGCGGTTTTGGTCTTGGAATAGATCGTTTAACTATGCTTGTTTTAGGAATTCCTTCAATTAAAGAATCTATGATGATATTTAGAGGTCCTAATCGTTTAAACCCATAAGGAGAAAATAAAAAAATTATAAATAATTCTGCTATAAAGTACTGGATATATGAAAACTAAGATTTATTCTTAGTTTTTTGTCAATTTACACAGTTTTTATCACAAATTCATAGATATTATTTCTAATATCTTTTATAATTTAACTAGGTGATGCCTATGGAAAAAGTAAGACGAACAGTTATGGTAATAGTCTTTATCCTGACAGTATTTTTAATAACTTCCATTATTTATTTAATTATAGATAATATAAATAACTCTAATGAAATAAAAAATGAAGAAATTACATACAAATTAACATCTGAAGAGAAAGAAAAACTTCTAGAATTAGTAGAAACATATGACCGTTATTTAATCACTTTAGATGGTAGTAAAGATATTAAAGATTTAACTGATAAAGACAAGATTAACTTTATTGATAGAATGTCAATTGAAGAAAAAGAGAAACTTAACTTAGATTTTAATAAAGGTGTTAAATTAGAAAAAATAGAGAAAGTATTAAAAAAATACTTTGGAAAAGAAGTAACTTTTCATCCTGTTAATTCAACTTGCTTCCTAGATGATGGAGATTTTCTAATATATGATACAGTAAATAAAATATATAAATCCAATAATGAATATCACGCTCATAGTTCTTACATACCACCATCTATCGTTAATTACTATGTAGATGGTAAAAGAATAGTTGAAAATGATAAACTTATTTATGTAATAACTCTAAAAAAAGCCTTTGCTTGGCCTAATACCTCTATCTATTATGGTAATTATACAGATCTTGCTAATAACGAAAACAAAATAGTTGATTTATATGAAATAAATGAAAATTATGAAGAAGGCGATATTACTAGTTTTTTAGAAGATTATAAATCTAGTTTAAGTAGTTATACCTATGTCTTTGAGACAAGTGATAGCCTTAATAATAGTTATATAATTAATTTAACTAAGATAAATAAAAATAATAAAATATAAAAGACTCTAAGCTTTATAACTTAAAGTCTTTTTCTTAGTATAACCATCTACATATCCTTCAGCTTCTGTTAAATAATCAAACATTTTAAAGAAGTTCTCATCAGTCATATTACTTCTAAATTCAATAAAACTATTCTCATATTTAATAACACTATCAAAATGGGCTGCAAATTGTTCAAAGTTGCCTTGAATAGGATTATCACTAGTAATATTAATCCCAGTTTTTAAATTATCAACTAGCCATAAACCACCATTAATCCCCATGAATATTCTACTATTTATAACATTCTCTTTAGCTGTTACAAATTCTTCTTCTAAGAAAGCGACTCTTTCACTCATAAGTGTTATAAACTTATTACTTTCTTCCGTACTTAGATCTCTTTCCTTTGAAAGTTTTAATAATTCAAAATATTCATCTTCTACCTTTTTTACATCTTTTTTTCTTAAATGCTTTTTCATGTAACGCCTCCAGTTGAATATTATAAACATACATAAGAATAAATGCAAATATTTATTGAAAAAATTAGTACAAAACTATTTACTAAAACAAATTGTTGTGATACAATAAAGATGTATTAAATGAAAGAGATTTCATATAATATAAAAGTAAGTATAAATTTACTTACAATAAATAAGAAAATGTTTCTCGCTTCTGGGTGGCTGGCGAGTAATAAATGATCCCAATCGGCAATGTTTCTCGCTTCTGGGTGGTGTTTGCGAGTAATAAGTAATCCCAGTGGAAAATGATTAGAAGGTTCTATCAAACGATAGAATTTTCTTTTTAATTACAAATTTATGTATTGACAAACATATCTTCTATATATTAAACTTAAGTTACAATTTATATATTATTTAGGGGGGTATCATACATGAAAATAAAAACAGGCTATTTATATCATATTAAAGATGAGTTTTTTGATATTGTTGATGATGAGAATCTAATGACCAATCATGAGCGAGGTAAAAAAAGACCAACTTACTTTACTATTGAAGATAAAAATATACTATGGTTTATTCCTCTTTCTAGTAAGGTGAATAAATATAAAAAAATAGTAGATAAGAAAATAAAAAAATATGGTTTTTGTAATACGATTTTGATTAAAAAGATATTTGATAAAGAAAGTGTTATTTTATTACAAAATGCTTTTCCTACATTAGAAAAATATATTGATCATGTTCATATGAGAAATGGTAAACCTGCAAAAGTTCCTCCAAAAATAGAAAAGGAAATAGAGACAAAATTCCGTGAATTAATGTTATTAAAAAAACGTGGAATTAATCTCTTCTTTGCCGATATAGATAAAATTAAAGAACAAATGTTAAAAGAACTTGATAATACATACTTAGAAAATTCTAGCAGTTTATAGAATTTTCTTTTCCGTTGTGTTAAAATAGTTGATAGATTGCTAAGGAGGAATGTCCATGAATAATCAAGATATTATTAATGAGATTAGAAAAAAGACTGATATCGTTGATATTATTGGCGAAAAGATTCCTCTTGAAAAACGTGGTAAAAACTATTTTGGAGTCTGTCCTTTTCATGATGATACTAATCCTTCTATGAGTGTATCAAGAGAAAAACAAATATATACATGCTTTTCTTGTCATGCTACTGGGAATGTCTTTACCTTTTTAATGAATTATGAACATAAAGAATTTAATCAAGTCTTAAGCGATCTTGCTAAAAGATTGGGAATAACTCTAAATGGTTTTAAAGCTAAGGAAATACCTTCTAAATATAAAGATTGGTACGATATTTATGATATTGCTAACAAGTTTTATCAAAATAACTTGATGAGTAGGGAAGGAACAGATGCTAGAAACTACTTAGAAAAAAGAAATATAGATCAAGAGACAATTAAAGAATTTAATCTTGGATTTTCTTTAAAAGATCATGATACCTTAACTAAATTACTAGTCAAAAAGGGCTATTCCTTAGATCTTCTAAATAAAGTAGGTCTAACAAGTAATGACTATGATATCTACCATAATAGATTAATGTTTCCCTTACATGATTTAACAGGAAGAGTTATTGGTTTTAGTGGACGTATTATTACCCCTGGAAAACAAAATAAATATTTAAATACTAAAGAAACGGAACTATTTAAAAAAGGAAGGCTCTTATATCACTATCATATTGCCAAAGAAGCCGCTAGAATTTCTAAATCTATAATCATCATGGAAGGCTTTATGGATATAATACGTGCTAGTACTATCGGTGTTAAAAATACTGTTGCCACTATGGGTACAGCTCTAACTAAAGAACATATTAAAGACATAAGAAGATTATCTAATAATATAATACTATGCTTTGATGGCGATGCTCCTGGTATTAAAGCAACGCTTTCAGCAGGAGAAGCTTTTAAAGAAGAAGGTATTGAAACTAAAGTCATCGAACTTAGTGGTGATGATGATCCTGATACCTACATCTTAAAAAACGGTGGCGCTGCCTTTAAAACCTTGATAAATAATGCTATCTACTTTAGCGATTTTAAAATAAAAAATATAAGTAGTAACTATAATTTTACCAGTAGTGAAGATAAAGCTAACTATATTCATGAAGTAATGAAAGAAATAATTGATATAGATGATCCAGTTAGAATAGAAATAGTTTTAAAAGACCTTGCAAAAAAGTTTGAAATAGGGTATAATACCCTAGAAAAAAGTTTTCAGGAACAAAAAGCTAAAAATAGTAAAGAAACTATTAAAAAAGACATCATTATTCCTGTAAAACAGCCTCAACAAGAGAAAAAAGATAAGTATCAAAAAGCAACTCTTGCTATTATATATTATATGTTGAATAAACAAGAGATAATAGATTTGGTAGAGTCTAAACATTTAGTTTTTCCTACCGGCTCCTTAAGAGCATTAGAGAGTGAAATTGTTTATTTTTATCATAAGTATGGTTTTATTAACGAAGCTGATTTTTATACTTATTTAGCACCCAAACAAGAATTAATTAGTATTTTAAGTGAAGTTATGAGCTTAGATTTGAATTCTAATATTACTAAAGAAGACATAATGGACTATATAAATGTAATTAAAGAATATAATCTAAAAAATGAAATAAAAAGATTAGAGCAGAAAATAAATGAAACAACAGATCAAACTTTGCAGATTAAATACGCTGAGGAAATTAGAAAATTAAGAATAGGGGAGAGTTAATTATGGTAGAAGAAATTAAAACAATGGAAGAAAGAAAAGAAAGACTAATCGCTTTAGGTAAAAAACAAGGATTTGTTACTTATGAACAATTAGCAGAAGAGTTAAAAGGACTAGAAGTAGATAGTGATAGTCTTGATGACTTATATAATAGTCTTGTAAACGCAGGTATTGAAATAACTACTGATGATGATAATGATGAAGCTGGTGGATCTGAGATAACAGAACATACTAAAGCTGAAGATTTAACATTATCTAAAGATATTAAAATAAATGATCCTGTTAGAATGTATTTAAAAGAAATAGGTAGAATTCCACTATTAAATAGTGATGAAGAGTTTGAATATGCAGAACGTGCTGTTGAAGGTGATGAAGAAGCTAAAAGAATATTAGCAGAATCTAATCTTCGTCTAGTAGTATCTATTGCAAAACGTTATGTAGGTAGAGGTATGCTTTTCTTAGACCTAATTCAAGAAGGAAATATAGGTTTGATGAAAGCCGTTGAGAAGTTCGATCCAACTAAAGGATATAAATTCTCTACATATGCTACTTGGTGGATAAGACAAGCTATTACAAGAGCCATAGCAGACCAAGCTAGAACTATTAGAGTACCAGTTCATATGGTAGAAACTATTAATAAATTAGCAAGAATTCAAAGACAATTAACTCAAGAATTAAATAGAGAGCCAACTGATGATGAAATAGCAGAAAAATTAGGTATGCCAGTAGAAAAGGTTCGTGAAGTATATAAAATAAGTCAAGATCCTGTCGCTTTAGAAACACCAATTGGTGAAGAAGATGACTCACATTTAGGAGACTTTATTAAAGATGAAAGAACTATAGGACCAGAAGAATATACAACTGAAGAAATGCTTAAAGAAGAATTAGCAAGTGTTCTTTTAACTTTAACAGATAGAGAAGAGAAAGTATTAAGATTAAGATTTGGATTAGATGATGGACAATGTAGAACTCTAGAAGAAGTAGGACAAATATTTGGAGTTACAAGAGAAAGAATTAGACAAATAGAAGCGAAAGCTTTAAGAAAATTAAGACATCCATCTAGATCAAGAAAACTAAAGGATTTCTTAACAGACTAATGAAAATCAATAATAGATTAAAAACAATAGGGGATTTAGTTCCCCTTTCTTCATATCCCTTAGATATAGGATGTGATCATGCTCTTTTATCTATCTATTTAGTTAAAGAAAAAGGAATAAAAAAAGCAGTCGCTAGTGATAATAAAAGTGGACCTTTAAAAAAAGCGAAAGAAAATGTAAACTTCTATAAAGTAAAAGATAAAGTAGAACTAATAGAAGCTGAAGGCTTAAATTCCTATAAAGAAGGAATAGATACAATAACTATCTCCGGTATGGGTGGACTTAATATTAATAGAATCTTAGAAAATAATAAAAGCTATTTAAAAAATATAAATACAATTATATTATCACCAAATAACTATTCTATAGCAGTTAAAAGGAAACTAATAAAGTTAGGTTATTATATAAGTGATGAAAAATTAGTAAAAGAAAATAATATTATTTATCAAATTCTAGTATTTATGAAAGGAAGAAAGTATTATTCCTATAAAAAACTATATTTAGGACCAGTATTAATGACTAAAGAAGATGAACTTACTAAAGAATATTATAAGAAGGAATTAGAAACTAAAAGAAGTCTTTTAGAGGCTTTACCTAAATCATTTTACAGTAAAATAAGACTAACTAAAAAAGAAATTAAGTATTTGGAAGATGTTTTAAAGAAATAATATATAGGCATTAAAAGAGAAATATTTAATAAAGAGTAGAAATTTCTCTTTTTTTCTGTTATTATATAATAGATTTGTGGAGGAAGTATGAATGCAAATAATGTTTTTATAGGAGTTACTTTTAATAATGAAGAATTATTACTTTATCTGGAATCACCTGATAAAATGATTAATTTAATAACAGGAGAATATGTAAATTCTAGTAATATTAAAATAAATTGTTTAGTTCCATATACTAGTTTAAAGAGTGCAAAACATCAATTAAAACATATGATAGTTAGAAGATATGAAAAAGATAGAAGTCAAAAACTAGAAGTTAGTAATATATTTATAGGAGATATTTTACAAACTAAAAACAATACATCCTTAGAAAAAACTCATCCACAAAAAATAACTGAAGTATATTCTAAGACTAAAAGAAAAGATGCCTTGTTATATCTTTTAAATAAAAAAGTATCATTTAGTACCTTAAGTAATATAGAATTTTATGATAGTGAATTTGTTGACTTAGTAACAGGAGAAAAATATGATAATAACGATATAAATAAAATAGGTGGGTTATTTGTAAATCCGAAAATGAGACCTTATTTATCTTATGTAGAGTATAATGGACATATAGAAGAAAAAAGAATGGTATTAAAGAAATATAGAGAAAGAAGAGTGAAGTAATATGAGTAAGAAAGTATTTGAATATGATTTTTATGGAAAGAAGATAGTAGTAGAACATGGAGAACTTGCTAAGCAAGCCTCAGGTTCTGTTTTAGTTAGATATAATGATACAGTAATATTGACAGCAACTGTTATCAATAAAAATGCTAATTTATTAAGTGATTTTTTTCCACTAACAGTTAATTATCAAGAAAAACTATATTCTGTTGGTAAAATTCCAGGAGGATTTATTAAAAGAGAAGGTCGTCCTACAGAAGCGGCAACTCTTGCTGCTAGAATGATTGATAGACCTATGAGACCTTTATTTAAAGAAGAATTTAAAAATGAAGTTCAGGTTATAAATACTGTTCTTTCAGTAGATCAAGATTGTTCTCCTGAACTTACGGCTATGTTAGGTTCAAGTATTGCTACTATGATTAGTGGGGCTCCTTTCCTAGGACCTATCGCTGGTGTTAAAGTAGGTTATGTTGATGGAGAATATATCATTAACCCAACTGTAGAAGAACTAGAAAAAAGCGAATTAGACCTTACTGTTGCAGGAACAATTGATGCTATTAATATGGTAGAAGCAGGGGCTAAACAAGTAAGCGAAGATATCATGCTTGAAGGCTTAATGAAAGGACATGATGCCATAAAAGAATTGTGTAAATGGCAAAGTGAGATCATATCTGAAATTGGCGTTACTCCGTTTGAATATGAAAGCTTAACTATTGAAGATAGTCTTAAAGATGAAGTTACGAAACTAATAGAAAAAGACTTAGATGAAGCTTTAAGAATTAAAGAGAAATTAGAGCGTTATGGAAGAATTGATGAAATAAAAGATAATCTATTAGAAAAATATAAAGAAGATAATAAAGACTTAGAAACCGATGATTTAAATTTATTACTTGTTAAAGTTAATAAAATATTTAGTGATGTAGAATATAGATTATTTAGAAATATAGTAGTTAAAGAAAAGATAAGATCAGATGGTAGGCGCATGGATGAGATTAGACCTTTATCAACTGATATTGACTTACTACCAAGAACACATGGCTCTGCTCTATTTACACGTGGAGAAACCCAAGCTTTATCAGTTACAACTCTAGGAGCTTTAGGAGAACACCAAATATTAGATGGTCTTAGTTTAGAAGATGAAAAAAGATTTATGTTACATTATAACTTTCCTCAATTCTCAGTAGGTGAAACAGGAAGATATGGTGCTCCAGGAAGACGTGAAATAGGTCACGGTGCCTTAGGTGAGAGAGCTTTACTTCAAGTAATACCTAGTGAAGATGAATTTCCTTATACAATTCGTGTTGTCTCAGAAATACTTGAAAGTAATGGTAGTAGTTCTCAAGCATCAATTTGTGCAGGTTGTATGAGTTTAATGGCCGCTGGCGTTCCTATTAAAGCTCCAGTTGCAGGTATTGCTATGGGACTTATTACAAGTGATAATGACTATACAATTCTAACAGATATCGCTGGGATGGAAGATCATCTAGGTGATATGGACTTCAAAGTAGCAGGTACTGCTTCTGGAATCACTGCTTTACAAATGGATATTAAAATAAAAGGTGTTACTAAAGAAATATTAAAAGAATCTTTAGAACAAGCTAAGAAGGCCAGATTAGAGATTCTTGAAGTTATTAAAAAACAAATACCTGAGCCTCGTAAAGAAGTATCTAAATATGCTCCTAAAACTAAAGTATTTTATATTTCTCCATCTAAAATACGTGATGTTATAGGTAAGGGTGGTGAAATGATTACTAAAATCATCTGTGATGCTAGTAATGTAAATGATGTTAATAACATCAATGCTGTTAAAGTAGATTTAGAAGATGATGGTAGAGTAATTGTATATCATACTGATAAAGATGTTATCGATAAAACTGTTAAGATGATTGAAGATGTCGCAAGAGAAGTAGAAGTTGGTAAAGTCTATGAAGCGAAAGTAGTCGCTGTTCATGACTTTGGTTGTTTTGTAGAAGTATGGCCAGGTTGTGAAGGACTAGTTCATGTTTCACAACTTGATACTAAACACATTGACAAAGTAGAAGATGTGGTAAAAGTAGGAGATACTATCTTAGTAAAAGCTATAGGTAAAGATAAAAAAGGAAAAGAAAACTTTTCTAGAAAAGAAGTACTATTAGATATGAAAAAGAAGAAGTCTAACTAAAAACTTCTTCTTTTTCATATTCCTTACATTTTTCTTCTAAAAGTCTAAAGTCACAACATCTATCTTTAGTTCTTTTAGAAAGTTTATTAGTATCATATTTTAACATAAAGAAATTAACTTTATCTAATAATTCTCTTTTATGATTATTTAAATAAGTGGTTTGTTCTATAATTAGTTTCCTATATTGTTTATCTTTTACTAAAGGAAGCACTTCAGTTAAACAAGAGTTTGGAGTTGGAATCATATTATTAATATTAACTATACCGAGTTCTCCATCTTTGATTTTAAATATATCAAGAGCCTTATCTTTCATTGTTAAATGTTTTGGTTTAGGACTTGATAGAGGAGCAAAGTAAGTTTGATTATTAAAAGTATAGACAACTCCTACATAAGGTCTAGCTTTACTTTTATTATAAGCAACTTTATTATCAAACTTTCTCAAATAATTTATGTAATTAGTATCAATATAGTATATTTTTAATGTTTTCATGTGAACCTCCTAAAATAGATAATAAAAGGACGATTTAATTAAAAATCGCCCACTTTTTTCAGTCCCTACTACGGCAAGGGTATTCCACTTTTTTCAGTCCCTACTACGGCA